>JAHHUB010000116.1 GCA_020024175.1 Oscillospiraceae bacterium
GGAAATCCTCCTTTGTATTATCTTTAAACTTACCTCAGTATAATACATATTTTCCCCTTTTGCAAATTTAATTAATTTCAGAAATATTTATGTAGCAAATTCCTTTTTCTTTAGAAAATATCTGGCATATCCTCTCTTTTTCCCCTTCCAGTTCCCCTGAAATCAAAATCATATTTTCATATCTGCCACTGTTTTTTATTTTTTGGTAATTTTCAAGCAAAAACTTTTCTGGATTTTCCTCATTGCTGCCTATGAAAATGCTTTTATTTTTCTTTATGCTCTTTTGACTTGTATATTTAATAATAAATATTTCAACAATAAATGAGATAATCAAAACAACTGTAAAAAAAATAATTTTGTATCCCCATCCAAAATCAGCAAAAACAAACATTTTATCCCACCTTTTCTTAGTATTTAATTTATATATTAATATGATATGCCGATTTTGCTTTATTGACAGCGGTATTTTTTGTAATTATCGTATAATACTAAAATAAATTATAAAAAAGCGAAAAAATAGCTTTTATTTTTTACATAATAATGTTATAATATTAAATAATTGAGTTTGTGGGAATTTACCACAAGCCCAAAATGCAAAAATATTATTTATTATTATATAAAGTTTTTAAAAATACCACTGTTATCATAACAGTGTTTTAGGAGAATGAGAATTTGGAAAAGTTAGTTATACACGGAGGTCACCCTCTTAACGGTGAAGTTGAAATCAGTGGTGCTAAAAACGCAATAGTAGCTATTATTCCAGCTACTGTTTTGGCACAATCAAAATGTATTATAGAAAATGTTCCAGGTATAAGCGATGTAGGACATCTTTTTGAAATAATCAGATACCTTGGCGGAACAGTAAAAACAATAAACAAAACCACTGTGGAAATAGACACCACCAATATTGTTGATCCTGTTGTACCCTATGAACTTACAATGAAAACAAGAGGTTCTTACTATTTTCTTGGCTCACTTTTAGGAAGATTTTCCAAAGCCAGTGTTTCCATGCCCGGCGGATGCAATTTCGGTGTAAGACCTATTGACCAGCATATTAAAGGATTTGAGGCTTTGGGAGCAAAAGTAACCATTGACTCTGGAATGATTAACGCTCAGGCAGATAATCTTACTGCCTCACACATTTATTTTGATGTGGTTTCTGTAGGTGCTACTGTAAATGTTATGCTGGCTGCTGCAAAAACAAAAGGCATTACAATTATGGAAAATGTGGCAAAGGAACCTCATATTGTGGACCTTGCAAACTTTTTAAACTCTATGGGAGCTGATATAAGAGGTGCAGGTACTGATGTTATCAAAATTCATGGTGTTGATATTATGCATGGCACAACATATTCCATAATTCCCGACCAAATAGAAGCCGGAACATATATGGCTTTGGCTGCTGCCACAGGCGGAGATGTTCTTATTAAAAATGTAATACCAAAACATCTTGAAGCTATCAGCGACAAACTGGAAGCAGCAGGTGCTGTTGTGGAAGAATACGATGATGCAGTAAGAGTAAAAAAAGGTGCTTACCCTCTTAAAAAGATTAATATAAAAACAATGCCTCACCCCGGTTTCCCAACAGATATGCAGCCTCAAATGGTAGCAATGCTTTCCTGTGCTGATGGTGCCAGCATTGTAACAGAAGGTGTTTGGGACAATCGCTTTAAATATATAGAAGAGCTTATCCGTATGGGAGCATCAATCCAGGTTGACGGAAAAGTAGCTGTTGTTCAAGGTGTTAAATCCTTAAACGGTGCCCCTGTAAGAGCTTTGGATTTACGGGCAGGAGCTGCTATGGTAATAGCAGGACTTATGGCTGATGGCGAAACTGTTATCGAAGACATAAACCACATTGTCAGAGGTTATGATGACATAGTAAATAAACTAAAAGGAATCGGCGCTGATATAAAGAAAATTACTGTCCCCGATTCTGCTATGGCAAAAGCACAGTAATTTTTAGGGACAGAGATGTAAATTTCTGTCCTTTTTTAATATATAAAACACGGAGGTATGGTTAATTTGGCAAGATATTGTTCACTATTCAGCGGAAGTACAGGCAACTGCTATTACATAGGTTCATCTGGCAGAGGTCTTATTATAGATGCTGGTGTTTCATGCAGATCCACCGTTTCCGCTATGATGAGTAATAAAATAAATCTTTCCGCCATTGACGGAATTTTAATAACACATGAGCATTTGGACCACATAAAGGGTTTAGGACCACTTATAAAGCATTTTAAATGCCCTGTTTACGGAACAAAAGCTACATTGGATTATCTCAGTAAAAACGATTATATCCCTGTAGGCTCAAAAATGGAAGTCATTGACCGAACTGCTGAAATAGGAGCATTTCAGGTTAAAGCATTTATCACTCCTCATGACTGCAACTGCAGTGTGGGTTATAAATTTACCACTTCAGACAACACAGTAATCACTCATGTTACAGATTTAGGATATATTTCAAATACAGTTTCCTCAAATTTAAAGGGAAGCCACATGGTTATAATAGAATCAAACTATGACCCTTCTATGCTGGAATCATCAGGCTATCCTGCCAGCTTAAAACAAAGAATTATGGGAAAAGAAGGCCATCTTTCCAATATTCAGTGTGCAGAAGAAGTTCTGAAACTGGTTAAAAGCGGTACATCAAGAATTATGCTTGCACATTTAAGCCGTGAAAATAACCGTCCGTCTTTGGCAAGACAAACTACCACCGACCTTCTTAAAAAACACGGATTTCAGGAGGGAAAGGACTATGCCCTATATGTGGCAAGTGCCAATTCACCCAGCGAAATGATTATTATTTAGGGCAAAAAACTATGATGAACATACATATAATTGTTGTAGGAAAGCTCAAAGAAAAATATTTAACAGAGGGTTGTAAAGAATATTTAAAAAGACTGGGTACTCTCTGCAAAATAAATATTATAGAAGTAGATGAATATAAACTGGGTGATAACCCCAAACCTTCCGAAATAGATATATGCCTGAAAAAAGAAGGAGAGAATATACTGTCAAAAATTCCAAAAAACAGTGCTGTAATCCCACTGTGCATAGAAGGAAAACAAATGCCGTCGGTAAAGTTTGCGGATCTTATTTCCAAACTTGCTGTAGATGGTGTCAGTGATATTAGCTTTATTATAGGTGGTTCTTACGGAATTTGGGATGAAATTAAAAATAAAGGAAAGTTTAAACTTTCTATGTCTGAAATGACATTTCCCCATCAGCTTGCCCGTCTTATGCTTCTTGAGCAAATATACCGTGCTTTTTCTATTACAGCAGGTACAAAATACCATAAATAATAAAATTGTATAAATTGTTTTGTAATTAAATTAACCCCCAATATATTGTTTAAATTTAAAATATGTGTATTATACATAATAACATTCGTTCCAAATTAACTTTTAAATATACTATGAGGATAAATATATGGAATTTAAAACAAATTTTATTAAGCAAAATTCCGTAAAAGTCGAATTTTACTTAAATGATACTTACAGCTTAATATGTTTGGACAACTTAATTTTAAATAAATTAGGTTACAGCTTAAATGAGCTTATTGATAAAAACACAGGTTATACAGAACTTGTGGACTCCGATTACAAAACTGTTTATCAAAACTCAATAAATTCTGATAAATCCGGAAGTATTTTTTATAAGCTCATAGCAAAAGACGGCAGTAAAATACCTGTTTTGGAAATGTATAAAACACAAACTGATTCTTCCGGAAAATGTATTCATTCAGGGATTTTGGAATTAACTGAAAATACTGATAATTCAGAAAGCACTCTAAACCTTTCCTTAAAAAATAACAGCAGAGAAAATCGGGAAATTGAACAGCTTTATCTTCTTGCTATGCGTCAAGCTAAAATCTCCGTTTGGGAATATGACATAAAAAATAAAAAAATTAAAGCTACTCAACGCTCCATGGAGGCCCATGGTTTTGACTCTGATTTGGAAAATGTTCCTGAAGTGCTTATTCTTTCCGGACATATACACCCGGACAGTGTTTCTGAATGTAAAGACCTTTACACAAAAGTAAACAGCGGAAAACCAAAAGTTATAGCAGAAATATGCAAAAGAAACAGCAATAATACAGCTTGGTGGTGGGAGAGAATTACTTACACCTCTGTATTTGACAAAAACGGGAAACTAATCAAAACAATAGGATTTGGTGAGGATATTACCCTTGAAAAAGAAAATGAAATAAAATATAAAGAAGACATCCACACTCAAAATATGCTGCTTAAAAATACTTTATGCAACTTTCGACTAAACCTCAGTGATAATTCCATTTGTTTTTTCAGTGCGGAAAACGATTTTGAAAACATAGTTAAACATAACGGCAACTATGAAGATTTCATGCTCCTTATGAAAAACGCTATTGAGAACAAAGAAGATAAAAAGAAATTTATTATGGTCTTTACTGCTAAAAATCTTAAAAACCAGTTTTTACAAGGAAAAGACCATATAGCTGTGGAATTCAGAAGAATAGACTCGGATGGCAGCCTAAAATGGTATAAAATCACAGGACATCTTATTAAAGATGCAATTAAAAACGATATTTATGCCTATATAAATATCAGAAATATTCATGAGCAAAAAATTTTGGAACAAAATCTGATTTCCAGAGCAGAAAAAGACAGCATTACAGGTGTATACAACAGAGTTACATTTGATGATTTAGCTGCAAAAATTCTTTCTGCTAAATATAAGAATAACCAAAGAGCCGCTATTATGGTTATTAAACTAAATATTTATGAAGATATTGCCAAAGCATACGGATATATACAAGCTGATATTATTCTTAAAAATTTTGCTGATACTATTTCTATGGAATTAGGTTCAGTTTGTATTTTCAGCAGAGTTTTTTCAGAGGAATTTATAGCTTTTGTAAAAGAAGATTTATACCCAAACCAAGTTAAGGAATTGGCAGAAAATCTGATAGAGTCCATGCGTAAATCATATGCATTGTCTTTTAGTAAATCATTACCTATAGCTATCGGATACTGTTTTTCCTCATCTAAAAAAGAAAATCTGGAAAAACTGTATTCAAAAGCAGAAATTGCTGCTGATGCGGCACTTTCCAGCGGAAACAACAGATGTGTTGAATTTGTGGAAAATATGGAAAAAATGTCCAACCAAACATATAAAAACAATAAAAACGAAAATATTTACAAATATAAAGACCTGCTTATTAAATGTGCTTATGAAACAGAAGGCAAAAGCGACACAGAAGAAGTTATAAAT
>JAHHUB010000117.1 GCA_020024175.1 Oscillospiraceae bacterium
GGGCGGTCAGATGCGTTCTAAGGTATTATTGTAATTTTAGATTACGCTCCTCGCGGTTAAAGTCCACTAAAAACAAATATTTGCCCACCAAGCCCACCGAGTGGGCGGTCAGACGCGTTCTAAGGTATTATTGTAATTTTAGATTACGCTCTCGCGGTTAAAGTCCACTAAAAACAAATATTTGTCCACCAAGCCCACCGAGTGGGCGGTCAGACCGATTTTGAAATATGCTGTAACCTGAAACGATGTTCTCACAGTTAAATTTTACATCACAAAAACAAATGAAAAAATATAAATAATATCACCCCTCTGCTATAAAATTTTGGCAGAGGGGTGATATTTTATTTGACAACTAAGTAAAATTATACAGCATATATTAAGTTGTGCTTACTTATCAAATTCTGGGTTAAAAGCGTAAAAATTTCTGCTGTCCAACTTGTCGGTTACAATACGCAAAGCCTCACCGAAACGCTGATAATGGACAATTTCACGCTCACGAAGGAATTTAATCACATCACGAATGTCAGGGTCATCACAAAGTCTTAATATGTTGTCATAAGTAGTTCTGGCTTTTTGTTCTGCTGCCAAATCCTCGTTTAAATCGGTAATAATGTCGCCTTTGGAAGCGAAAGCCACAGCGTTAAAAGGCACTCCCGAGGAAGCACAGGGATAAAGACCAATGGTATGTTCCACAAAGTAATCGGAAAATCCCTGTTCCTTAATTTGTTCAATAGTTAAATCTTTGGTGAGCTGATGAACAATGGAACAAATCATTTCCACATGACCTAATTCTTCTGTACCTATGTCAGTGAGAATTGCTTTTATTTCATCATATGGTGCGGAATATCTCTGTGCTAAATATCTGTTGGCAGCACCAAGTTCTCCGTCAGGTCCACCGAATTGTTCCAAAATCACTTTTGCAAAGGCAGCATTAGGGCGCAGTGATTTAATTGGATACTGCAATCTTTTTTGATAACTCCACATATTACTGCACCTCCGTCATTTCCCAGGGCCAGGGAGATTCTACCCAGCTCCATTTTCCGCCATCATAGTATCTGGTGGAAATAATGTCATATTTGCTGTTGTATTCTTCACAAAGTTCTTTTAATTTTTTGTTGTATTTTACAAAAAGTTCCTGAGCCTCTTTGTTTTTTGGATGAGTGTCTAAAAATAAAGTCAATTCATCTAAATTAAAAGAGCATACTTGAATTTTATAAAGCAAAGCTTTTTTATCGTTCACGGGGAATAACCTCCTCTCTGATAAAAGGAAAATCCAAATCCTTAAACAAAGTACCACGATTTAAAGCCATAGTACTGTTGTAAAGGTTTTCAAATTTTTGCCATGGTACATAAGCCATAGCCAGAGATAATTTTTGTTTTCTTTTTTCTGTAGCGGTTTCAATATCTTGAGAATTTAGGTTATTCATAAAATTTTCTATATTTTCCATTACATTATTTACTTCCTGAGTTTCATTACTCATTTTTTCATTTTTTTCCAAACTGCATTACCTCCTGACTGCATATTGCAATTTGCTTTATCTTATGAGAAACCATGTAAAAGCGTTACTGAAATAAATTTTTAAAAATGAATATTTAACCAATATTACAAGAAGAAAATGCCTTAATACCTAATAAATATACATATATAAAAAATATTTGCTTTTAATATTTTTTGGTGTTATACTAGCAACATAAAGTTAATGAATGAAGGAGAATAAAAATGGATAACGCGAAAACTAAAAAACTGATTAAAGAAATTATTATCATGACATTTGGTATGATGGTGGGAACTGCAGCGGTGCATTTCTTCCTGATTCCCAGTAATTTGGTAATCGGATCTATTTCCGGTTTGTCAATAGTAATTCATACACTGATTCCCGCATTGCCTATTTCAATTATCACATTTATAGTAAATGCCATATTGCTTATTTTAGCAAACTTTCTCATTGGCAAGGAGTTTGGATTTAAAACAATATACACATCACTTATTATGTCCCCTATGTTGGCATTTTGTGAAAAATTCTTCCCTGTAAAAGAATCCATAATGCAGGACCCATGGTTTGACCTTTTATGTTTTGTACTGCTTCTAGGCTTTACACAAACAATTTTGTTCAGTGTAAATGCATCTTCTGGTGGTCTTGATATTATAGCTAAAATCATCAATAAATACACCCATGCAAATATAGGTGTATGTGTTACAATTTCAGGAGCTCTTATTTGTATGAGTGCATTTCTTATTCCCAATAACCCACCCAGAATGGTAATTATCGGACTTATCGGAACATATGTAAACGGAGTGGTACTTAATAACTTCTCCACAGGTATGAACAGTAAAAAGAGAGCCTGCATTATTACTGAAAGATATGAAGATCTCCGTGATTTCATCATAAACGACCTTAAAAGAGGCGTTACAATGTATGATATAAGAGGCGGCTATCAAGAAGAACATAGAGTGGAATTACAAGTTCTTCTCACCAACAGTGAATTTGTAAAGGTTATGGAATTTATCGACCAAAATAATATTAAAGCATTTATCACTGCCGGAGATGTTCATGAAATTTATGGCGAATGGAATCATACAAAACACACAAAACAAAAACAACTTTCATAATAACAATAAAACAGAGTCTGCATTTTGCAGACTCTGTTTTTTGAATTTATCTACTTTTTCACTATAAACCCGTCAAAACCCTGTTTTTTAAGTTTTTCGGCATAGGCATCAGCATTTTCCTTGTTTTTAAAGGCGCCCACCTGTACACGGTAAATTTCATCAGTGGAGTTTTGCGGTTTGGTTTCTGGAAGTTTTCCCTCCAGTCTTGCATTTACCTCATCAGCGATTTGGCCATGAAGATTAAAAAGATAATCTCCCGGACAGGTTTTGTTGGCAAACCAGCGGTGAACAGTCATGTTTTGTTTGTCCACCTGGCCGATTAGGGATTTGTCAGCTTTCCAAAGGAGCTTTTTAATATTGTTACGCTTACAAATATCCACTAGCAGGTTTATAAGGGATTTATAAACCACATCTTTCACTTTGTATGGGTGAAAGTTGTCGCTGGCACATTCAATGGTAATTGCTCTGTTGTCATTATCACCGTTAGAACTGCACCAGGAACGGTCTTTTTCCTCCACAATTAGAGCAATTCTGCCGTCATTGCCTATGGCATAGTTACAGGAAGCACCATTGTTTTGAAAAGTAACACCCAAACCCTCAACGGAGCTTTGTCCGGAGGTGCAGTGAATAGTTATTGTATCAATTTTATGGTTGCGGTTAACTGTCTTATATGGGGAAATTTTAGTATATGAAATAAGATTACTGTTAGTCAATTTTCATCACCTTTTCTATTATATCAGGATTGTTTTTATTGGATTTTGCAATTTTCATCACATTTTCATTTTTGGCTTTCCAAAGATAAAATGCAATAACAGCAGTGGTAGCAGTGCCGATATAGGGCAAATAAACCGATAACTGAGCAGAATCAATAAATACAATTACAGCCCCGATAATAATGCCTATAAAATATGTGGCCAAAATCAGTGCCATAATAATTTTGGAAAATTCCTTTTTGATTTTATTTTTCATTCTCATTTTGCAATTCCTTTTTAATTCTGGAACTGTCAACCAGTCCCTCACCGATAATATATGCGATAAGCACGGACATTGTGGATATTACAGCAATAACTTTTTCAATAGTCATGTTGTCAAGACCGAAAAGAACCAGCAAAGCTGTAACAAATCCGGCAACAGCCGCCCAAAATTTGCGGCTGGTAAGTTTTTGCTGCCAGTTAATATTCATTCAGTGTTTTCACCTCTTTTAAAAATTTCCGATTTTATAACAATAAATAAGAAACAGCAATATTTTAAAAACTAATTATCTTTTTCGTAATTAAGCTGTCTTATAACTTCATCAATTCTTTTATGAGCCTGTTTGGCACTTTCTTCAACTTTAACCACTCTTTCCCTAAGTTTGTTTACTTCGCTTTTTATATAGCTGATATCACCTTTAATTTCAATTATATCACAGCCGATATTTTCAAGTTTTACAATCACGGTAGTCAGGGACGAAGATTCGTCCCTGCTTGTTTTTCTAAACCGTGAAGCAGCGGTTAATATACCGAAAATCAAAGAAGATATACAGGCAATTCCCGAAATAATAAGACTTGCTTGCACCATATATTAAATCACCTCTTGAGGAGCCAGCGGAAGCATTGCTAAAAGTTCGGTATATTCCTCTTTGGTAATTCTTTCTTTTTTCAGGAAAACATCCAGTTTATTATACATATTATCAGTTCTGTCATTTTCGATAAGTCTTTTGCAAAGTCTGTATGTAAAAGAATGCATTATAAATTACCTCCTTCGGTTTTCATATCGTTTTCATATTGCATATTAAGCAGAATTTCACTGTTGTCCATAATAATCTGGGACATATTATAAAGCATGGTTCCAGCATCAATATCGGAAACAGTAACGGTTTCTGCATCGGAAATATCCCCATGTCCTGCCAGATTATAGGCTATGCTTTGATAAGCCACACCTATAGCCTCCTCCATTTCAGCAGGAACAAAACTGCCGTTTTCGGCTATTTTGATGTAATTTACACTGTCGGTAATTCCCAACAGTTTTCCGTTTGTTGTAATAATTTGATGAAGCATTAATCATTCTCCTTTTATTAAGTTATAGATATATTGTAAATCTTTTATGGGTGCAGTAAAAAAGTCATTATTCCAAAGCCAGTAATCGTCATAATCACATCTTTTGTATTTTTGACAGATTTTATCACACCATATTTTTTCCCAAAGTTTTTTGTTATTAGATAAAAGCCTTTGTATTTTCCCAGTTAAAATACCTCTTTCCAAACCTTTATCATCATTATTAACTGCAAAATACTGATGAGCATTTTCACTGTTTTCACAGCATATGGCTTTGTTATCCATAAAAATAATACCGTCAAGACAAAAGCCCTCTGTTGTGGCAGGAATATTTACAAATCCGTAAATTCCGCTGCCTTTAAATCTTTTGTGTGCAATATATTTTTCCATAAAACACCTTTAAACAGCAAAAGCCGGGGCAAAACCAAATTCACTCACTGCGTTTTCACATTTGAATGTGCTGCCACCTTCATTTACATAAACATAGCCGTTGACACCTCCAAAAACAGGACATCTTGTCCACCATTTTACAGCGGAATTAGAATTTGTGTGGTTATATTTTGTTCTGGAATTGCCCATTTGATAGTA
>JAHHUB010000118.1 GCA_020024175.1 Oscillospiraceae bacterium
TTCCTGTATTTTGGGGGTAAAATTTCAATAACTTTATCCATCCCCTTTATATCTCTCAGTTGCTCCAAATGTATAACCTCCATATTTAAAGATGCTGATTTATAAATTATTTTTGATTTTTCATATGCTTTGAAAACTCAGTTAAATCATGTTTTTTTAATGCTTTTTCCAAAAGTTCAGGTAATTTATCAGGGGAACAGGCAAAACATGGTATGTTCATTGCTGAAATACGTTGAGCTGTTGTTTCATCATAGTAAGGGCGTCCACCATCAGCAACAGCCAAAAGAACAATAACAGTAGCCCCACTTTCTTTTATTTCTTTAATTCTGTTTAAAAGTGCTGCACGATTGCCGCCCTCATCTAAATCTGAGATTAGGAAAAACAGTGTTTTTGATGGTGTTTCAATAAATTTCTGACAATATGCTAGTGATTTTGCAATATCAGTTCCCCCACCCATTTGAAAACCGAATAGCAAATCTACAGGATCTTGACATAAATCAGTTAAATCCATAACAGATGTATCAAATGCAACAATATGTGTATTTACTGATGACATTGATGCAAGTATACACGCCATAATAGATGAATAAATAATAGATTCACCCATAGAACCGCTTTGGTCAATATCCAAAATTACATTCCAACGGTTTATTTTGCTTGCTCTGTCAAAAAAATACACACGTTCAGGGATAATAGCATTTAAATCAGAATTGTAATTTCTAAGATTTCGCGATATTGTGTATTTAAAGTCGATTGCAGAAGCAGATGGCAAAGGTGAATGTTCTCTTTTATTTAAAGCTGCTGTAACCGCTCTTTGAATTTGACTTTCCATTTTGCGGTTAATATCTTCAACAATTTTTTGAATGAACTTTCTTGCTGATTCCTTTGATTTTTTGGGTATTTGATCTTTGAGCATTAATAATGTTGAAGCCATATTTAAATCAGGTTCCAGGTTTTCCAAAAGTTCCGGTTCCAAAAGCAGTTGTTTAAGTCCTTTTCTTTCTATGGCATCATTTTGTACAACTGCTACCATATCAGGATCAAACAAACTTCTTATATCTCCAAGCCATTTACTTATATGTGGTGATGACGGACCATTGCCTGCTCCTCTGCTGCCACTGCTGCCAAAACTTTCTTTGTCTGTTCCATAAATAGCTGCAAGGGCATTGTCCATTAATAATTGCTCTTGTGAAAGTTCAGATAATCCCATATCGGAGAAATCCTTTTGTGTTTCACTGCCTAAAATAAGCCTCCAACGGGCCATTTGCTCATTTTGCATATAAAAATTCCTCCAGTCTTTTTAAATATCCCCAAAAGCAAATTCATCCAAACTATCGAAAATAGTTTCTTAAGCTTCAGTTATGGAACGCATTAATATATCTGCTGCCTGTTCAGGTTCTACTCCCCATATTTCTCCCAAGTTTTCTGAAATATTGCTCTTTTCGTTTGATGAAAAATCCGCAAAAGCTCTTCGTAAAAATACCAAAGCTCGCTTAAATTCTTCATCATCAAGATTTTGCAGATAGCTGTCTAACTGTTTCCACAATGATAATCTGATTATCAGAGAATAACGGTTTTTCTTTGCCAAACCTTCAAACCAACCGGCGGCTAAATCAGCAGGTACACCTTTGGAAAGTCTGCGTGAAACTTCCACTGCAAGCAGTGATTCTTCTACCAAACCTCTTTCAATCAATGTTGCCATTGCAAATCCTGAGCATTTTGTATTTAAATCATCTCTGTCAGAAACAGATGTCAAAACATCTATCAAGCGGTTTTCTTCTAAAAATTCATGGTTTAGCTGGATTTTATTTATTCTATCAATGCTTTCCATCACTTGTTTTGACGCTTCATCATCACAGTTACAAGCTTCTTCTAATGTAAGACATGCCCGTAAAAAAAGCTGAGAAAGAAGTGAAATAATAGGTTCAGGAGGAAATTTTCGCAAATCGCCGTAGCGGATAACTGTGGACAGATGTTCTGCTGTTTTTGAAATTTCAACAATAGCAGCTGTATCAACTGATAATGTTTGTATTGCTGACAGAGCATATTTTGCTGCCTGAGGCATACCACACAGGAAAGCATCTTCAAAAACTTCTGCAGCCTGTGAAATATCTGTGCTTTTATCTGCTCTTTCTTTAAGAGAAAAGGATGCTGCCGATTCTACTGTTTCACCAAGCAGTGCTGCTTCAACAATTTCAATTTCTGTTTCCGGTATCCAGCGTAAGCTCCAATATTCTCCCCAGTTAGCTTGTGTTTGTTTGCTTTTCAGCAGTGTGCCAAAACCAACATTCAGCACTCGCAAACGATGAAGAAAGAAAGAACGGTTTAAATCCATAAAGGCTGATTTTTCTGATTTAACTCTCAAATTTTCTCTTAAATCCAAATCAAGCTGTTGTGCTTCAACTGAACGATATTTTTCTAAATTAAGTTCTTTTAGCTGTCTGTAAAAATCATCTTGTATGGAAGTACGGCTGACACCTTCAGGCAAAGCTCCGATTTTTGTACCTATTTCTACAGAAGCTGTTGACACTGATATTTCAGAAAAAGTACCATGCCCCATACAAGTTATTGCAGCATCACGCAAGTCCTGCAAAACAGGATATTTTGAATTGCGCATTTTTGCCAGTGTTTGTGCTAAACGTGCTGCTTCTATAACTTCTGCAGAAGAAGTTATATGCCCCTGTTTTCGCTGATTAACCGCAAGTTCGGTTAAATATCTGTATGTGGTCTGTTCTATATTTTTTTGACACATGGATTCCCACAATATTTCAAAATATGCGGGAGCATCATTACCTGCACCATAACCGGAAAGCTGTGATAAACGGTAATAGGAATATGGCATTAATGTTGCTTTTGCACTGACTTTTGGCAAGTTGTTTTCATCAGTATTAGACATGGGTTCATTGTTTTGAAGTCCCTCCACATGAAATGCTCCGCAAACACAGAAAATCTTTTCAAAACCTTCTTTTTCTGCCTGCATGATAACTCTTTTCATATAAGCTTCTCTCACCGAATTTTCAGCTGTACGATATGGTGAGTCTGTAGCTGTTTCACGCAGTTGTTTGCCGAATTCCTTTGCAGCTTCCATATAGTTTTCTTCTGATTGTTCAAAATTTCGTTCCCAAAATGTGTCATGTGATTCACCGAGTAAATCTTCTAATTTTTTATAAACCAGTTCTGTTGTGTCACCTTGTTCATCATTGTTTTTATCTTCTGTATTTTCACTTGTTTTTTCATTTATAGCCAAAAATACATTAGATGGCAAATCCATAAATCGACAAGGGATATTATGTTGATGTGCCCACAATATTGCCTGATATTCCGGGGAATATTCCGCAAAAGGATATAGAAGTGTGTGAATCGGTGTTTCCTGGGTATAAGCTAAAATTGCCGCCGGAAGTTTTGTTTCAGGGTGGCAAAACCACTTCATTTCATCATTTAAATCTGATGGACCTTCAATTAGAACAATATCGGGATGTAATTTATCAAGTTCTTTTATAACACTATATGCTGCCCCAGGCGAAAGATGGCGAACGCCGAAAAAAACAGGTGTTGCCATATTAATTCAGCTCCTTGCAGGCATTATACAGTGGACGCCATTCTGAGCCGCGTTTTTTCATTACATTTTCAAGGTATTCTTTCCATGAAATATTGTCCTTGTCCTCATCTTTTATTACTGCACCCTGCAAAGCTGCTGCAAGGTCTCTTGGTTCAATCTGTCCACTGCCAAAACTGCCCGCTAATGCCATAGAATTTGTCAGCAGTGATATTGCTTCAGCGGTGGAAAGCACTCCACTTGTGGTTTTTAGCTTTTGCTTACCATCGAGAGTTACACCATTGCGCAGTTCACGGAAAATTGTAACCACCTGTTCGATAACATCATTGTTTGGTGTTTCTGAGTATAAATCAAGACTTGAGGACAGTTGACGAACACGGGTTTCTACAATTTCCATTTCACTTTCGATACTTGTCGGTGCAGGCAAAACAACTATATTAAAACGACGTTTCAATGCAGCTGACATATCATTTACACCCTTGTCACGGGTATTTGCAGTTGCAATAACCGAAAATCCCTTTTGTGCCGGAACTTCTGCCCCAAGCTCCGGAACAGCAATGCGTTTTTCGGATAAAATTGAAATAAGTGCATCCTGTACTTCACTTGCACAACGGGAAATTTCTTCAACACGGGCAATAGCTCCGCTTTCCATAGCATTATATATAGGACTTTTTACCATAGCTTCAGGACAGGGACCTTTGGCAATAAGCATTGCATAGTTCCATGAATATCTTATATGCTCCTCTGTTGTACCTGCTGTACCTTGTACCACCTTTGTGGAATCTCCATTAATTGCCGCTGTCAAATGTTCACTCAGCCATGATTTAGCTGTACCAGGTTCACCGATTAAAAGTAATGCTCTGTCTGTTACAAGGGTTGCAATACAAATTTCAACCAAGCGACGGTTTCCTATATATTTAGGTGTGATTTTTGTTCCGTTTACCTCTCCGCCACATATATATGTAAGTACGGATTTGGGCGACATTTTCCATCCTGTAGGTATATTGTCTTTTTCGGCTGCAATAAGTGCTTCTATCTCATTTTTAAACAGTTCCTCTGCGGGAAGTCTTTGTACATTTTGCATTTTTTATTCTCCTTATACTTTTAAATATCCTTCTTTTATAAGCATTTCTTTTATAACTGTGGTGGTTTTACCAGTACTGTCATGTTTCTCCAAATATTCCAAAACATTTTTTGCTTCCTTTTGAGTAAGCTCCTCACCTGCATAAATATCATAGTTACGGAATAAATATTGTAAATTCCATACAGAAATAGTGGAATGTTTTTTGTATAATCCCGAAATTAAACCTTCAAATTTATTATAGCCGCATTTATCCATCATTCGCATAGCATCTACAACAGTATGTACATCAGTATAACTGAGAGAACTTGATATTTGTAAGGATCTAACCATTTTATAGAAGTATTCTCCTATTTTTTCTTTTTGGTTGTCATCACCTTGAACATCAAATCTGACAAGCATAGAATTCATTTTGTGTTTAATAAAGAAATCAAACCAGCGAATATCAAGTGGTTCTTTTATTTTACGCTCCACATATGTTTTCCAGTTATAAAAACTGTAAAAAAAGAAGTATTCTCCATCTCTGTAATTTATATAATTAAAATAGTTTTGCAGCTGACTTGCATTAGCATAAACCCATATAT
>JAHHUB010000119.1 GCA_020024175.1 Oscillospiraceae bacterium
CACATTGGCAACAGGGGTTTCCGTCAACAGGATTTAAACAGTTTACAGCTTTTGCCAAAATCTTGGAACAGGTGGTTTTTCCTGTTCCACGGGAACCTGTAAAAAGGTAAGCATGAGCAACTTTGTTTTCCTTTATTTCATTGAGAAGAACAGAGGTTACGTGTTCCTGTCCAACTACATCCGTAAAAGTTTTTGGACGGTATTTTCGGTATAAAACCTGTTTCATCGGAACACTCCTTCTGCAAAATAAAATAATAGGGCAGGGATCACATATGTGATGTTGTACACTCGGTCATGCAGATATACAGGCTGACCTGCGGCACACAAACAATCTCACTTAATGCTGCTCGGTTCCCCGCCTGACATGGTTCGTGAGGTGCTGTCGCACAGGACCCGCATATCTGCATGAGCGAATATACACGCCCCTGCCTTAATGCCTGTTTATTATCACGGCTTTTTAATAATACAATATTTTTTCAAAAAAATCAATATGTATTGCAACCTTTTTGTTATATAACTATATTTTGCACAAAAAAACGACTGATATATTATAGATTTTAGATAATCAAACCTCAATATTTAAATAAGAAATAAAAAATACTGTACTTTTTGCTGTAAAAGTTATATAATATTTTATATGCAAAATCAATGGGAAAACTCGGGAGGCAGAAATTTGAAAAAAATAAAAATCATAATTCTTACAGCGGCTATTCTGCTTTTAAGCGGGTGCAGTTCCTTTTCAATAAATGTGGAAGATTTGATAGAACCGCCTATTTTGTCAAAGGAACAGGCGGAAATTACCGAAGCACTTAAAAAAATCTTAAATACCGGTGAACTTAAACTCAAATATCCTCAATACGGCGAAATACATTCTCCGATTATTTTTGAAAATTTAGATGATGATGAAGAAAAAGAAGTAATCATATTTTATGAGGATACTTAGGATAACAGAGGCAGTACAAGAATAAATATTATGGATGAAACAGATGGTAGATGGGAATCAATTTATGATGTTCCCGGAGAAAGCGAAACCATAGAATTTGTATCCCTGGCCAATATAACTGATAAAATTAAAAAAGACTTAGTTGTAGGATGGGGCACATCTGAAAAAAGACAAAAATACCTGTTAAATGTATACAGCTATCGTGATTATACCCTTAAAAATCTGTTATCTGAAAGATATGACTCAGCAATGGTAATTCCATCAACTAACAATAAAACCATGAGCCAGATTGTTTTGCTTAATTATACTTCAAAAACCACTGCAAAACTGATAACCCCTGTTTCCAAAAACAGATTGGGTGTTGTGGGTATGGCAAAACTTAATTCCGATGTGCAAAATCTTTTAAATATTACAAGCTATTCTGATAATGGCGGTTATATATTTTTGGATTTTAAACAAAAAGATGGAACAGTTTCTACAGAAGTATTAAAATACACCGAAGATGATATTGTAAATTTAATGTCTGAAGATGGTAAGGTCAATAACTTCTTTTATGAAGCTGTAAGAAAAGAGGAAATTTTCTGTCAAGATGTAAATGATGACGGAATGCCTGATATTCCTGTACAGCGTCTGCTTCCTGGATACGGAGAAAGTGATGTGGATGAAGAAGTAACAGAAGAAAAAGAGGAACTGTATCTCACAGAATTTTATTCAATGGATAAAGATGAACTTGTGAAAGTACAAACCTCAGTAATTAATTTATCTCAGGGATATAAAATCATTTTCCCTGATAAATGGCAAAAAGATAAAGTTACAGTAAAAAAACAGACTGACAGGGAAGAATTTGATTTTGTGAAATACAATGAAAATTATGAGGGAAGCAAAGAGGTGCTTTTAAAAATACATCTTTATGCTAAAGATGATTACAAAGATGTATTTGAATTGCAGCAATTTAAACTGATAGCCGAGAAAGGGAATTTTGAATATTACGCTTACATTCCTAATAATGTGGATGCTGAACTTAAAATAACATTCGACGAATTGGAAAAAATGTTTAAGCTTTTAAAATAATTACAGGAGGTAAAAATATGAAAAGAATTTTAGTGGCAGAAGATGAGGATGTTATAAGGGAGTTTATTGTTATAAATCTAAAAAGAGCAGGATATGAAGTAGTAGATGTATCCGATGGTGCAAAGGCTCTCAGAACTTTTGAACAGGAGAGCGGAAGATTTGATGTGGTGCTTTTGGATATTATGATGCCGGAAACAGATGGATTTACAGTGTGTAAAAAAATAAGGGAAAAGAGCAATACTATAGGGATTATTCTTCTTTCTGCCAAAAGTCAGGAAATGGATAAGGTCAGCGGACTTATGCTGGGTGCTGATGACTACATCACAAAACCTTTCAGTCCCTCCGAACTTATTGCCCGTGTGGATGCCATATATCGCCGTGTAACAATGTCAGCTCCGGTAACCGAAAGTTATGATTTGGTTTCAGGCCCTTTTGTACTTAATACCAAAAGCAGAACTCTTTCAAAAAACGGAACACCTATTGAACTTACACAGGTTGAATATCAAATTATGGAATTTTTCCTGAATAATGTGGGCACAGCTTTGGAAAGAACGGAAATTCTCAACAAAGTTTGGGGAGAAAACTATTTTTATGACACCAAAATAGTGGATGTAAATATAAGGCGTCTTCGTGTAAAAATAGAGGACGAACCGGCTAATCCGAAATATCTCCAAACAGTATGGGGATTTGGATATAAATGGGTTGCATAAATAAATTTTCGGGGGTAATTCTTTGGCTGTAAAAAAAATAACCAAAAGATGGGTACTTAACAGTTTCGGTTCAATTATTTTTGTGCTGATTCTGATACTGATAAACTTCGGCATAGGCCTTAACTGGTTTTATTATAACAGTATAGAACAGCTTTTGACCTCCCAGGCAAATACTTTAAATTCAATGCTCAGCCAGTATTCAAAGGACAGTTCCGTAGACTTTTATTCTCAGGTAAGACTTTTGGTTGAAAATTTCGAGAAAAAAGACAAAATGGAACTAATGGCAATAGATGCTGACGGAAAAGTAGTCTTTACCTCCAGCGGCTTTCAAACGGATTTTATAATGGAAATGCCCGATTACAAAGATGCCATGAATACTTCTTCCGGTGTGGGCAAATACAGGGGAAAATTTCAGAAAGATGATATAATGGCACTTTCCATGGCATCAAGAGCAACAGGAACCAATATTTCTGCATTAAGACTGGTTGTATCATTGAACAAAGTAAAAAACCAAATTGTTTTGATGATTTTAGCAGCTTCCATAATTTGTGCAGCCATACTGTTTTTTGTTTTGATTTCCAGTATGTATTTTATAAGCTCCATAGTAAACCCTATAAGTGAAGTGGGACATATTGCCAGAAAAATTGCTCAGGGGGAGTTTAATATCAAATTGGAAAAAGAAAATGATGATGAAATCGGTGAATTGTGTGATACAATTAACTATATGGCGGAGGAGCTTGCCAATGCAGAAAAAATCAAAAATGATTTTATAAGTTCTGTTTCCCATGAACTTAGAACTCCTCTCACTGCCATAAAGGGTTGGACAGAAACTCTTATGGATGATGAAAACCTGGATAAAGATACTCTGCAAAAAGGTATGCACGTTATAATGAATGAAACTGAAAGGCTTTCCCGAATGGTAGAGGATTTATTGGATTTTTCCCGTATGCAAAGCGGCAGACTGAGGCTTATAGTGGATAAATTCGATCTTATTGCGGAACTTAGTGATGCAGTGCTTATGTATACAGAGAGAGCAAGGCGGGAACAAATTGAGCTTATTTATGATGAACCTGAAATTTACACCGTGGTTTACGGTGATAAAAACCGCATAAGACAGGTATTTATAAATATTATTGACAATGCCCTTAAATATTCCGACAGTGGGGGTAGAGTTGAGATAAAAGCCAATCTTATATCAGATAAATTTTTTATCTCTGTCAGTGATACAGGCTGTGGAATAAGCCAGGAGGATTTGCCTAAGATAAAAAACAAATTCTTTAAAGCGAATTTAACCAGACGAGGTTCGGGTATAGGTCTTGCAGTAGCTGATGAAATAGTTCAGCGCCATGGCGGAACTCTGAGTTTGACTTCGGAGCTCGGTAAGGGTACAACCGTTACAATAATGCTGCCGGCAAATAAAAATCCCGACGATATACACATTAATTAAGAAAGACAGTGAATAAATGAACAATAAAAATTTTAAAACATCAATAGGCGGACAGGCTTTGATAGAAGGGGTTATGATGAGAGGTCCTGAAATTTCCGCACTGGCTGTAAGAAAGCCTGACAAGGAAATTGTTGTGGAAACCTGGAATACCAACAAAACCCAAAAGAAACCTTGGTATAAAAACACCCCTTTTGTAAGAGGCTGTGTAAATTTTGTTGAAATGATGATTATAGGTTATAAAACACTTATGCGTTCTGCGGAACTTTCCGAAATGGCAGAAGAACCCGAAGGCTTTGAAAAATGGCTTAATGATAAGCTGGGAGATAAAGCGGGAGGAGTTATTTCCGGAATTACACTTTTGCTGGGACTGGCACTGGCTGTGGGACTTTTTATTATTTTGCCAACGGTTTTGGTATCCCTTATTAAAAATCTTACAGACAGCAAAGTTATTTTAACCACAGCGGAAGCAGTTACCAAAATCTGCATTTTTGTGGCATATTTAGCTTTAGTTTCCAAAAACAAAGATATAGAAAGAGTTTTTATGTATCATGGTTCTGAACACAAAACCATTGCCTGCTATGAAGCCGGAGAAGAACTTACCCCGGAAAACGCTAAAAAATACACAAGATTTCATCCTCGTTGTGGCACAAGTTTTCTTTTTATAATACTTATAGTTTCTATTTTAATTTTCTCTTTTGCATCATGGGAAAATCCTGTTATGCGAATTGTTATGAAAATTCTCCTTTTGCCTTTGGTTGTAGGTATTTCCTATGAAATTATAAAATTAGCGGGCAGATATGACAATGTATTTACAAGAGCTGTTTCCGCACCGGGACTATGGCTCCAAAGACTTACCACCAAAGAACCTGATTTGGATATGCTGGAAGTGGCTATAGCATCTATCAAACCCTGTATACCAAAAGAAGAAGGAGCTGACAAATGGTAAAACTCAAAGATTTATACACACAGGGCTGTAAAAGGCTTAGTTCTGTTTCAGGAGATTCGGCCTCATTTGAAGTTCTAGAAC
>JAHHUB010000012.1 GCA_020024175.1 Oscillospiraceae bacterium
AATTTTTTCAGCACAGTCTTTATTGTAAAGTTCTGAAAGAGTTTCCCTTATAAACAGACAGATTTCCTCAGCTTGTTCATTTGTGGCGGTTTTGCCTGTACCTATTGCCCAAACAGGCTCATAAGCAATTATGAGTTTTTCGCAGTCAGTTTTGGAAATATCTTTTAAATCCTGGATAATTTGATTTTTAATGAGAGTTTTGGTATTTCCGGCTTCTCTTGTTTCCAAAGATTCACCTACACATAAAATCGGTGTAAGCTCATTAGTTAAAGCAGCTTTAAGACGTTTGTTGACAGTTTCATCAGTTTCACCAAAATATGTTCTTCTTTCAGAGTGGCCGATTATTACATATTTGACACCTGTTTCTCTGAGCATTGCAGGAGAAATTTCCCCTGTAAATGCACCTTTTTCTTCCCAGTGGCAGTTTTGGGCACCAACTTCAATAATGCTTTCTTTGGATAGTTCACAGACTTTTTCCAAGGCTGTAAAAGGAGGACAAACAATAAATTTATTTTTGGAAGATGGAAGTTTTTCCTTAATCTCATTTATAAGTGCAGCTGCCTCCGAAGAAGTTTTATTCATTTTCCAGTTGCCTGCAATAATAATATTTCTGCTCATTTTATCCACCGATTATTGTTTGTCTTGAAGGCAGGCAATTCCCGGAAGTTCCAAACCTTCAAGAAATTCCAAAGAAGCTCCGCCGCCTGTGGAAATATGTGTCATCTTGTCTGCAAATCCCAGCTTTGTAACTGCTGATGCACTATCACCACCACCGATAATGGAAATTGCACCGCTTTCAGCTACTGCCTTTGCCACTTCACAGGTTCCAACGGCAAAGTTTGGCATTTCAAATACACCCATAGGTCCATTCCAAATAATTGTTTTGGCAGATTTAATGGCATCTGCATAAAGTTTTTGAGTTTTAGGACCAATGTCAACACCCATCCAACCTTCCGGAATATCACCTTCTGATACCTTATGGTTAGCATCATTGTCAAATTTGTCTGCAATTATATCATCAATGGGCAGCAGGAGTTTAACACCTTTAGCCTCGGCTTTTTGAATAAGTTCCTTAGCCAGTTCCAGTTTATCTTCTTCACAAAGGCTGTTTCCTATATTTTGACCCTGAGCTTTTTTGAATGTATAAGCCATACCGCCACCAACAATAATTGTGTCAACCTTTTCAATGAGATTTGTAATTACACCGATTTTATCGGAAACTTTAGCTCCGCCCAAAATGGCAATGAAAGGTCTTTCGGGGTTTGATAAGGCATCACCCATGATTTTAATTTCTTTTTGAATGAGATAGCCGCAAACAGATGGCAAAAATTCAGCAACACCTGCTGTGGAACAATGAGCTCTGTGAGCTGTACCAAAAGCATCATTTACAAAAATATCAGCCAAAGAAGCCATTTTTTCGGAAAGAGCTCTGTCATTTTTAGTTTCACCTTTTTCAAAGCGTACATTTTCCATAAGCATAATATCGCCGTCATTGAGTTTTGCCGCCATAGCTGCAGTATCTTCTCCGGCAACATCTTTGGAAAGTGGAATATCTTTACCAAGAAGTTCGGAAAGTCTTTTAGCTACAGGAGATAAAGAAAATTCAGGTAAAAATTCACCCTTAGGTCTGCCTAAATGGGAGCAGAGAATCACTTTTGCGCCATGGTCGGATAAATATTTAATAGTTGGGAGAGATGCAACAATTCTTGTGTCATCGGAAATTACACCATCTTTAAGAGGAACATTGAAATCACATCTTACAAGAACTTTTTTACTTTTAACATCAATATTTTCGATTGACATTTTATTATACATAAAATCACTCCTTAATATTTAAGCCAAAAGAAGAAACAAAACTAATCTTTCAGCATATTTTATAAACATATGAGAATAATAAAAATATTCTTTAACAATTCTATTTTAAACCTATTTTTTAAATAATTCAATGGTTTATTATTAATAAGAAAAATGAGTGTTAATTAGAGAATATCTATAATGATCCTCCCAATTTCCGTTAATCTGTATATATTTCTCGCAAATGCCCTCATTTTTAAAGCCGAGTTTTGTCATAACCGCTGAGGAACATACATTTTTAGGCATTACATAGGCTTCCAGTCTATGAAGTCCCAAATTTTCAAAAGCATATTTTATTCCCACTTTCAAAGCCTCTGTCATCAGACCTCTGTTAGTATAATCTTTATCCATTTTATAACCCAGTACCGCATTTTGAAGGCAGCCTCCTGTGATAAAACCAAGAGAAAAAGTGCCGATAATTTTATCGAAATTATCTTTTTCATAAATATAAAAACGACAGGAAACACCTTTTAAGGTATTAATTATTTCAGTGGCAAGCATTTTATGTTGAAAATCCAATGTGTAAAAATTATCGGGTTTTTCAAATTCATAGTCCTTTAAAAATTCCTTGTTTTTTTCATAAAACATGAGAATTTTTTCTTCTTCACCGGGGAAAGCTAATTTAATGGTAAGTCTTTGGGTATTAAATTCCAAAAAAATCATCTCCAAAATGTATTTTAGCTTTATTATACTATTTTTCTTGAAACAAACAATATTAAACTAAGCTATATATTTTGTAATTTTTATGAAATAATTATTGACAATATCCTTTTAAATGTTATAATTAATTAGCAAAACAGTTATCAGCCAAAAAAATCGGCGATATAATTTGCCGAGTTTATATTTTGATAAAAAGCTTTTTATGTAAGGAGGTTAAGGTTTTGGTATTTGAAAAAGTAAGAGCAATTTTGATGGAACAACTTGATTTGGATGAAAATCAAATTCAAATGGACAGTTCCATTATTGATGACTTGGGCGCAGATTCATTGGATATCGTTGACCTTGTAATGAGTCTTGAAGAAGAATTCGACACCGAAATTCCCGATGAAGCTATAGAAGACATCAAAACTGTCGGCGAAGTAGTAAAATACATTGAAGACAATCTTATGTAATAAAACAATGAAAATAAAGCGTCTGACTTTAATTTCAAGTCAGACGCTTTTCTTGTTAAGATAAATTTACATATTATTGATAAATTTATCAGAGATTTTTGATATAATAATATTAAAATAATTGTTTCAAATTTTATAGATTCTTAGCTGCAAAAAAGGAGAAAACATGAAGTATTATAATAACAAAACTCCTAATCCTAATGAATACGTTTATATAAACGGATTGGGATTTGAAAATAACCCGGCAGCCGTAAAACAAAGGCAACTTATAAAAAGTTATTCCTGTATACTGGGTATATCAATTATATTATTGTATATTTTACGGATGACATTGGGAGGACTTTTATATAATTTTGCTTATATGTTTCCAATAGATCCTGTTTCAAGAAATATAATCATAAATGTTTTTGACAGTTTGGCATATGCCATAACATTTATGCTGCCATTTATTTTGTACGGAACAGGACTTGGTATGCCTATGTCTGTAGCTATGCCATTTAAAAAGCCTGATAAAAAGCTTTTGGCAATAGTGGGAATGGCCATGGGTTGTTCTGTTATTTCAGTTGCATCATCTAAAATGCTGATATCAATATTGGAATTTATGGGTGTACATTCTGCAGAAGTAAACCCCAATATACCCACTGATATAATCGGTGTTATTTCCTTTGTAATTAAATCGGTAATTATGGCAGCTTTTGTAGAAGAAATTGTATTCAGAGGATTTTTGCTTCAAAGTTTAAGAAGATTTGGTGATCAGTTTGCTATTTTAATTTCAGCAATTATTTTTGCAATAATTCACGCAAATATTTATCAGTTTACTACAGCTTTTATTATGGGACTTGTGTTGGGATTTTCGGTTATAGTAACAGGCAGTCTTTGGACAGGAATAATAATTCATGCTTTGCATAACACATATTTAGTAGCTTTGGGATATGCAGAAATGGGTTTGCCTGACACCTGTTATAAGATAATATTGTTTAGTGTAGGCATAGTTTTTATTACAGGTTTTGTTGTGAGCCTTATAAATTTGGCAAGAAAATCAGATTATATTTTTGATTTAAAAATACAGAAGGACAGCTTTACTATCGGACAAAAAACCAGGATTTATTTTTCAACTTTCAGTATGATTATTGTAATTGTTTTTTCTGTTATTCAAACTTTGAAAAATATATATTTGGTATAGAGATATGAGCAAAACAGATGAAAAATATATGAAAATTGCTCTGGAGGAAGCAAAAAAAGCTTTCCAAAAAGGGGAAATTCCTGTAGGAGCAGTAATAGTAAAAGGTGAAGAAATAATAGCTGCAGCTCACAATACCCGTGAAATGGAAAATAATGTATTAGGTCATGCGGAGATTAATGCCATTAATAAAGCTGCTGAAAGTCTTAAAAGCTGGAAGCTTGATGACTGCGAAATATATATTACTTTAGAGCCATGTCCCATGTGTGCTGGAGCTATAATATCAAGCCGCATAAAAAGAGTGGTTTTTGGGGCTTATGATGAAAAACAGGGGTGTTTGGGTTCAGTTTGTGATTTATCTGCCATGAAGTTTGCCAAAACACCCTATATAAAATCAGGGGTACTTAAAAATGAATGTGAAAGTATTTTAACAAGTTTTTTTGAAAATTTACGAAAAAAAACTATTGACAACTGTCCTATTATATAATATAATAGAAAAGCAGTGATTAAATATTGCATGGCGAGGTGTAACTCAGTTTGGTAGAGTGCTTGGTTTGGGACCAAGATGCCGCAGGTTCGAGTCCTGTCACCTCGACCAAAAAGCCGCCTATTTAGGCGGCTTTTCTTTGTTTTTTGACAACTTTTCTCGATAAATTTTGACCCAACCAATGCCCCAAACGACTACACAGACCCGAAAATTATGGAGTAATGTATGAGACTTGGCTTGATGTTCCAAGCATTTATAGGGTTGGGAGATGATGTTATTTCTCAAAACCAGTTCGGGAAAGCGGAAAAACGGCCTGTAGCTCGTGCAGACCGCCCCTATGAAAACGACTGGCGTCGAACCCTTTACCTGCAAAGCGGGGAATGTGATCTGTCTTTTGATTTTACGGAATGTGGAAGCTGCAAGCTGGACTTTATGATGATGAAATCATTGAGTTCCGGTTGTAATGTACCTGCACCCTTGCAGGCGGCGGAAGCGAAATGTGATTTTCGGTACTATAAATTATAGGCTTTTCTATATACAGCCATAAAAGGAGAATGGGAAATGAACTGGATGCGAATTATTTTGGATGGTATTTTCATGAGTGCGGTATTTAATTTGGCAACAGGTCTGATCTTCGCATACGATCCGGTAATTTTCACAACGGCCTACCCGAAGGAACTGCAAAAAGCCGCACCGAAAAATCCGAAGGCTGTAAAACACAAGCTGCTTTTCACGCTATTTGTGATTGTGCCGGTGCTTTTATTTGGGGTATTCAGTGCCTATGAAGCAGGAATCCGCGGTTTCTGGCCTCTTTTCTGGACCGCCTATCTGGAGTTCTTTCTGGTGAATCTGGGAGATTTCTTTGGCTTGGACTGTTACCTAAGAGTAAAGCTGGGCACACGCTGGGAGCTGCCCAACACCCATGGACATCCCTGCTATAAAACTTCCGTGTGGATGAAGTCACTGGGAATTCCAGAGCACTGGCTTCTTTGGCCATTGGTGATCTGCCCTATGTTTGCACTGATTTCTGCTGGTTTAGGTATATTGCTTGACCGCTGAGTAATTCGGAATAGCAGTATCCAGTGTAGATCCTATCTTAAATTTATCAATACCTTCAAATGGCTCTGTTTGTGAAATGAGATAGGTGATTGTGAAACAACTGATTCTTTTTGTGGGTTATCTGTTGGATACCTGCCTGACGGTGCAGGACTAGTTCAAGGGATGTCTGGACTATTTCCGTGTTTTTTATGAAAAGGATTGAGAAAATCCCTTTTTCTTTGTTTCAGCGGCTTTATGACCCAAACTCATACCCAATTATGGAAAGTGGACAAAGGACATAACACCACCAAACAGGGCAGAAGAGCAAATTCCATTGGAGCAAATACTGGCTACAAAGTACCAGTTGTCCACGCTAAGATGACATTTGGGATCAAGATGCTAAAGGTTCAAGTCCTGTCACCTTGACCAAATCCCTTGGATTTATCTGAGGGCTTTTTTTGTACTGTAAAATAAAAATGCTATTTAAAACTCATAACATATAATAAAAATATAAATTAACTGAGAAAATAAACAATATTTATTTGCAAAACAGGTTCGGAAATTTTTACTTCCGAACCTGTTTTTTTATATCAATAACTATAAATCTTAATTATAGTGTGTAATAGATTTTACATGAAAATTTTTAACTTATTCTGTGATTGCGGTTTTGAGAAATATTTTTTCGGTTTTGTTTGGACGCCATATTGGCTTTATTTTGAGTGTTGGGACGGGGGTGATTTTTAGGATATTGTGGAGATTTTGTATGTACCTGTGATTTAGGCTGAGGCTGAGTTCTGGATGGTACCATTGTGGTAGAAGTTGTCCGCATTTTATATGGAGATGTCTGTCTTTCAATAATTCGCATAGTTTCCAGTTGTTTTTTGCGTTTTGCCGCCAGTTGTTTCTGGTGTTTCTTTTTGCGGCATAAAATAGTAAAGTTTCTTATAAATACAAAAAACAAAAATGTAACAATAATTGCAGCGGTAACTCCTAAAGAAATAAGAGAAATTTCTCCTATTTGTAAAGCCAGCCACTGAATTTGTTCTTTTTTTGGTTTTTCTGTTACAGTGGATAATAAAGGTGTATATGAAGTATCCAGTTTTATCTTCATGGGAGAATTATTCATAAATTCTTCGGCATAGTCGGGCAGATATATCTCCATTTCAATGGGACAATCATCTTGCTGGGATTTATCAACAGATGTAATATCGGGAAATTTATATTCAATATCTTTACTGCTTACAGAACGGTGAAGAGCAATCTTAGCCGGAATAGACAAATACATATTCAAAGTGCCTATGACATTGGGTCCGTCAGTTACATCAATTTGTTTTGATTTAACATTTTGAGGAGAAATTGTATATTCTCTGAATTCATCAAAACCATAGTCAAAAAGTTTTTTGGTATCTTCATATTTGGTTTTAGGGTCGATGCTGTCCATTACAACAGCAATAAGTGTGCGATTGTTTCTGGTAGCTACTGTAACTTTTGTGTGATGTGATTCTTCTGTCCAGCCCAACTTTCCTCCCACAACATCTTTGTAATAGTTAGGGTCATAGCTTTTGAGCATGGCATCCTGATTTGCAAAGGGTCTGGAAGGTTTTTTATTATTTGCAGGCATTTCATAAGTTACAGTACCCATAATTTTTAGAAAATCAGGGTTTTTTATAGCTTCTCGAGTTATCAGTGCCATATCATGAGCAGTGGTATAATGGTTTTCATCAGGAAGTCCGTGAGGGTTTGTAAAGTTTGTGGATACTGCTCCCACACTTTTGGCAAATTCATTCATTTTTTCTATAAATGCATCCTGACTGCCCGCTATATGTCTTGCTATTGCATTGCAGGCATCATTTGCGGACATTAACAAAGCAGCATATTGCATATCACGCAGAGTAACCTCTTCCCCCTCAATTAAAGCTATATGTGTTGCAGATAAATCAGATATGTAGTCATCTTTGGAAATAATAATTTTATCATCGGGATTTCCGTATTTAAATGACAAAGCTATTGT
Source organism: Oscillospiraceae bacterium (assembly GCA_020024175.1). Taxonomy (GTDB): domain Bacteria; phylum Bacillota; class Clostridia; order Oscillospirales; family Ruminococcaceae; genus JAHHUA01. The sequence continues at coordinate 7,683 of JAHHUB010000012.1, forward strand.
GGCAATTTTAGTTATGCTGGCAGGATATTTTACTTTGTCCATTTGCTTTTCATAAAGAATTTGACCTGTTCTGGCATCCATAAGTATGGCACTGTCGGAATATAAATAAGGTTTTTCCGAAGCATAGGCTTTAGTAAATACTGACGGAAATATGAGCGAAAGGACAATAAATAGGCAAAACAGTTTTTTTATCAAAATTTTTTCTCCTTTATGTTGAATTAATGTGAGTTTGAGTTTTCTTTATATATTTTACATTGTTTTTATGTAATGACAAAATTTATTTGCATCCTATGGTATAAATGATAAAAAAGATATTAATAAGGCGGTGGGGAAAATGAAAAACAGTGTAATTTTACTGTGTTTATTTGTGCTTATTATATTTATTATACCTCTAAGTGTTTTTTCACGCAACAAAAATTATTTTGAACTAAATCCTATTACTCCAAAAGCAGAAAAAACTGCTGCAGATATTTCTTCACAAATTTCCGAAGAAGTACCTGCAGCAAAGCCTGCTGTAACAGTGGAAAAAAAGCAAAACAACACAAATTTTTATACTCCAAAATACCATTGTGATTATTTTGAAATATATGATATAACAGAGAAAAAACTGAAAAAAATAAATATGAGAGACTATGTAATAGGTGCTGTAGCGGCAGAAATGCCGCCTACATTTCATGATGAAGCTTTAAAAGCGCAAGCGGTGGCATCTCATACATTAGCAATAAGAAACAGGCTTGATAATATGGAAAAACCAGATAAAGAACTTCATGGGGGAGATTTTTCTGCTGATCCTACACGCAAAAAAGGCTATGTAACAAAAGAAACTATGAAGGAAATGTATGGAGATAAATTTGATTTTTACTACTCAAAATTGGAAAAAGTCTGTGATGAGGTTATGAACAAGATATTATTATATGAGGAAGAACCTATTATATCTGTGTATCATTCCACATCTTGCGGAGTTACGGAAAGTGCAGAAAATGTATGGCAGCATGGAGAAAACTATTTAAAACCTGTAAAAAGTGATGGTGATTTGCTTTCACCCTCCTATGAAACAATAGTTATTTTTTCCAAAGATGATACAGAAAATATTATAAAAGAAAATTACAGAGATATAAAATTAGATGAAAACCCCGAAAATTGGTTTAAAATAGTCAGCCGCTCCCCTTCCGGTTATGTTCTTCTTGTAGATATAGGTGATGTGAGTTTGGCAGGAAGAAATATAAGAGAAATATTCGGTTTACGGTCTACGGATTTTGATGTGGAATATAAAGATAACAGCTTTATATTTAAAGTGAGAGGCTATGGTCATGGTGTGGGACTTAGCCAATATGGTGCTGATTATATGGCAAGACAGGATCATTCATGGGAAGAAATATTAAAGCATTATTATACCGGTGTCATTATAGGTGAAATAAAAGAAAAGTAAAAACAGCTCTTCGGGTTTTTCTCGAAGGGCTGTTTATTTATCAAAAATTATACTTCTGTTTGTCTGGGGTGCTTTTTAACTTCTTCAATAGCTCTGAGCAATATATCGTCAAATTCTGCTATTTCCTCAAAAGTTTCAGGCACTTTACCGTTTTTAACCATATCTGTGATTTTATCAAAATGTTCTCTGCTTAAACTTACTGTTATATCAGGAGAAACACCATAAACATTATTGCTGCTGCCGTCAGGATTGGTACTTTCAAATATATTTGTGCTGATTATAAGTCCGCTGTATTTTAAAGTAAATCCTGCTTCATGGTTTTGGAGTCCGTCCCCCAATGATTGTCTGCCGATAACTGTGGCAAGTCTATCGTTCTTTATCATATTTATATATTGCTCGGAAAATTCTCCGATAGTGTCATCTATTAGATAATATATATTTTTATCAGGTATTTGTGGGTTCCTTTTTGAGGTGATGTCATAGGACATATACTGTTTTGTATCATCTTCGCTGTATACGCCGGTATCTTTTATAGCTGTAACACCCAGTTTTTTTTCTATTTCAAATTTTTTACCGGTATCTTTTCTCAAAGAATAGCTAAATTTAAGGTGTCCATCTTTGTTGTTAAAAAGAGAAAAGAATTTATTGAATACCGAATCTTCAAAGCCTGTTGAACATCCTCTTAAATCAATGATTATATTGTCATTTGCCATAATTTTATCCATAATATCTTCAAATCGGCTGATAGTATGGTAATCAAAATTGGGTATATGAATATAGCTGTAATTGTTTTCATTATCCATATAATACATGGGAAGGCTGAAATGGTCGCCGTATTCGGAAAATTCATATATCATTTTATATTTTTCATCACGGCTGAATACTTTTCCGAATTTATAAGCAAATTCCGCAGTTATATCAATAAACATATCTTTTGTTAAAATTTCGCCATCAGGACTTTTTAAAGTGAGAGTAACAGGTTCACCTTTTGTTTCATTAAAATAAAGGGATTCTCTGTAAAATCTTTTGTTTTCATCAAAACGGAGTTTTGAGCCAAAAAGATGTTTTTCTGTTACAAAATCCGAAATTGGTTTGCTGTTAACCTCAGTCAAAGTCCAATAAGTATAGGGGTTGCCTTCATTGGAACAGATATATTCAGAAGGCTCTGCACAGGTGAAAACATATGAATTATCTTTATAAAGTTCATAGTATTGAGGCACAAATTTTTTAATATTATTGAATACCCGCGAAGTTCTGTCAACAAATCCCCGTCTTTCAGTGGCGGTTTTTTTAAGAACAGCATCAGTGTTTATATAATGCTTAACCCATTCAGGGACAAAAGTATCCATCATATGAAAATCTATGTATTCGTATTTCCCTGTCAGATCAGAGACAATACCCTGCATTGTGCAGAAAAACTCAAAATCGTTTTTGCAGTTTTCGGCGGATTCCTTGTAAAAATCCTTTCTTTCTGCAAAATCTATGCCCAGTTCTTCTTTTGCAGCAATTATATTGGGATTATGCTGAATAATGGTATCACAATATTGAAGAACATCATAAACCCTTTCTTTTTTATTCATTTGGTTATAGTAGGGAACCTGTGCATATATGCCAGCACAGGGGTCATTTTTATCGTAGTCTTTAACGGCTTTGGGAACTCTGAAAGTCAGTTCATTACTGAATTCGGATTGCATACAAGCAAAAATTATAAAACCGAAACAGACAATAAACACAGCAGAGATAAGAATATAAGAACAAATTTTAAACCGAGAGTTTCTCATAGAAATTTCTCCTTTTAGCAATTAGTGTTGTTAATTATATGACAAAATATTATGGAAGTCAACAAATATTTTGTGATTTAGACATAAAATACTAAATTTAATATATTATTTTAGAAAATAATCATAAAAAAGACGCTTTTATAAAAGCGTCCTAAAAATATTAAAGTATAATATCATCATCTTCATCCAGCCATTTGACAACTTGAGCGGGATTGCCCGAAGCTACACAGTTGGATGGAATATTTCTGGTAACCACACTTTCCGGAGCTATAGCTGTACCATTTCCTATTATAACTCCTGCATTGATTACACAGCCGGCACCTATCCAAACATCATCTCCGATAACTACAGGCATGGTGTTCTCCAGTCCCTGTAATCTTTCTACTTTTGGTGAAGCTTTTACTGCAGTGGTAACCATTACTCCCGGACCGAAATTACAGCGGTTTCCGATTTGTATTATTCCGTAATCAAGAAAAATACAACCATAATCTATTACACAGTCCTGCCCCATTTTGATATTAAGTCCATACTCACAGGAAAAAGGTGTATTGAGTTTTAAATTTACAATATCACTTTTTAAAAGGGTTTTCATAAGCTGATATTTTTCAGCATCTCTGGCAGGGGGAAGTGTGTTCATAGTAAAGAGGATATCAGAAGCTCTCTGTCTTAAAAGCACTAATTGTGTATCAAAACAATTATATAATTCTCCCTGTACCATTTTATTAAATTCTGACAGCAAAACTAACATCTCCTCTTTATCTAATCAAAATCAAAGCAATTCTCTTGAATTTTTTTATATATTATAATTTATATCATATTTTTGTGAATTTTTCAAATATATTATTTTAACAGCCACATAGTCCTTAATAATCCGAAAAAACCGTATCATGGTTATGACAAATTTTTTTGAGCTTTTGTTTTATAATATGAATACAAAATAAATCGTCGGTAAAAATCGGTACATACCAGTATATTCCGACAGGGAGGTATAAAATGACGGAAACAGTAAATAAAAAAACAAAATCAGAAATTAAAAACACTGAAAGCAAAAAATTAAAAATAAAGTCATGGGCAGCATGGGTTGCGGAAATCTTTGTTGTTTATACTTTTTCGGGGCTTTCTGTGGCAAAGGAGATTTTTCCGTTTGGAATTGCAATGCTTTTTAATGTAAGCACAAAAATAATTCCCATAGCGGTTTTAGCTGATATTTTGGGGATTTTGACATTGGGAAAATCAGACTATATGCTTAAATATTTTGCATCAATATTTTTAACGGCTGCCATAAGACTTATATTTGACAGAAATGAAAATTATTCTAAAACCATAAACAGTCTTTTGGCAGCTATATCATCTCTTTTCCCCTCTTTAATTATGCTTTTTCTCTATGACAAAAGTGCTTACCAGGGAATTATGGCAATTACCGAAGGGATTTTGACAGGGGCAAGCTGTTTTTTCTTTGCCTTGGCAAAGGAAACATTCAGCAAAAGTCCAATTTGCAGCGGCAGAAAAAACAATATTTCTGCAGTGTTTTTTATATGTATTCTGGCAATGTCCCTTATGAATTTAGAACTTATTAAAATTAATTTGGGAATGATGTTTTCAGTTGCGGCAATTTGTGTATTTTCTCAAAAAGGAGAAACCGGCAGTTGTTTAATAGGTTCTGCTTTGGCGGCATCATGGGTCATAATAAGAGGTGAAAATTCCGTAATACCACTGCTTTTTGTTATGCTGGGACTTTTTGCGGGAATATTTAACAAAACAGGAAAATGGGCAGTTAGTTTATCCAGTATTATCACCTCTTTTTTAATGATATTTTCTCTGAAAAGAATGGATATATCCCTTTTAACAGGAAGTTTTTTGGGAGCGGGACTGTATCTTTTTATTCCTGTGGAAATCATAAATGATTTTATGGGAGGAATACAGCGACGGCAGGAGGATAGTCAAATCAGATATATCTGCATGATAGTAAAAAGCAAACTTCTGCTTTTGAGTGAGGCTCTGTGTGAAATAAAAAAAACCGTAAATACAGTTTCGGCGGTAAAATCAAAATATAACATGGAAAAATACGATGTTATTTATGACACTGTTTGTGAAAGAGTGTGTAAATACTGCCCAAATTACACTGTATGCTGGCAGAAAAACTATACTTTAACAACGGATATAATAAGGCGTGTTGTTGAAAAACTGAAAAAGAACAGGGAAATTTTATTTTGTGATTATCCCGAATATTTTAAAGAAACCTGTAATTCCTATGTTGAAATATCAGATGCAGTGGAAGAGGGATTTAACTTATATATGATAAATAAGAAAAATCACAGGGAAATTCAGCAGGTGAGATCAGTGATTACAGAGCAGCTACAGGGAATTTCCGATATGATAAAAAATCTTTCCGAAAGTGTAGATAATATATACCGATCTGATATATATCTGCAGAACAGGGTTTTGGAATATTTTAAGAAAAAAGGCATAAATCTTCCAAAATGTTTTTGTTTTTATGATAAAAATGATATTATGACTTTGGAAATTGAAATTCCGGCAACAAAATCGGAATTTGCCTGTGGGGAAAATACTATTTTGGATTTATCGGAAATTTGCGACAGGAATTTCACATATCCCAAAGAAATAAAAAAATACGAAACAGTAAGTCTTGTTTATATGGAAACAGCAGTATACAGAGCGGAATTGGCTTATACAAGCCACAGTGGTGAAAAAGAGGAAGTTTGCGGGGACAGTGTAAAACAATTTGAAAACAGCAGCGGATATGCCTACACTATTGTATCCGATGGAATGAGTACAGGAAAAACCGCATCAATCCAGTCTATGATGACCACTGATATGCTGTCCGATTTGCTGATTAGAGGAGCTGACCCTGAAAGTTCGGTAAAAATTATAAATTCGGCTTTGCTGTGCAAATCTTCCTCGGAATGTATGTCCACTGTAGATATAACTGCATTAAATTTATATACAGGAGAAGCTAAATTTTATAAATCAGCTACTCCTCCCACATATGTACTTAAAGATGGCAGAGCTATGGCTGTTTCTTCGGGAAGTTTGCCTTTGGGTATACTTAAAAATATAGAACCTCAGCAATTTTCATTGACATTGAGTGAAGGAGATATAATAGTAAATTTAACAGATGGTGCTACAGAAAGCGGTGAGGGCTGGATTCTTTCACAACTGGAATATCTAGCGGGAAAGTCAGCTCAGGACATTGCAGACTCTCTTTATAAAACTGCTGCAGAAAGAAAATCCTGCCTGTATTTGGATGATATTAGCATAGCAGTTATAAAAATTCACAGTGAATCATCTTATCAGATGTAAGTTTGTACATATTATTCCCCCAAAAAGCAGTATCTAAGCAATAACAGCAAATAATAAAATAATTTGAGAAAACTCAAAACGGAGTGTATCAAAACTGATACACTCCGTTTCCTTATATACAGTTTGATTTATTGGAATAGGTTTACACTTTACACCTACTTCAAATTCAATACAAATGTCAGACCATCATATTTCTTACCTTGTACTTCCCGTTCGTTAATACACTTATCACAAATAGTAAATCCAAGCTTTTCTGCTAATCCAATCATTCGATGGTTACCGGACCATGTCTGTGTATAAATTGATGTGGCTCCATGGTCAGCATAATACTGTATAAATGCACGAAAGGCATTGGTACCAACATGATTTCCCCAAATTTCAGATTTACAAATGCTAATTCCGACTGTTTGATACACTTTTTGTCCTTCTTTAATGTGTTTTTCGTTAATCCAATCATAATTCTCATCAATCTGATAGGAACTGACCCAGCCAATGTGCTTTCCTTCGTATTCAATTTCAAATTTCCAACGAGTTACATCGTCGGGCATTGTTTTTACAGATTCATAATACTTGGTCCAGCGTTGACGCTCTTTGTTGGCATTCAATTCCTCCACTTCCCACGGAGCATCCCAGTTCATCCACTCCGTTTCCACTGTAAACCAGTGTACATAATCCTCTATATCGGATTCTTTCATATCCCGAAGGACAACATTCTCAAATTGAATCTTCATATCATTTTTATCCTTCTCTTGTTATTAAATATTAGGAATTATATTCGGTTAAAAGGTTTATAATGCTGTCAGCCATGGCATTTGCTACATTGTAATGGTTTGTTTTGGTAAGAGAATCATCATATCCCACAGGGTTAGAAATAAATTCCACTTCTGTTAAAATTGATGGACAGAAAGGATTAAGCACTACACGAAATGCCTTTCCAAAAACTCCTCGGTTATTTTTGGATGTGTTTGCAGTCATTGCCGCTGCTGTGGAGCGGGCAAATTTTGCGGAAGGTCCGTAATAGTAGTAAACTTCGGAGCCTGAGGCGGTAGGTGTACCTGAGTTATAATGAATTGAAATAAAGAAATCTGCCCTGTTTTTAATGGCTGCATCCATTCTTTCGTTAAAGCTCACATGGGAGTCATCAGTTCTTGTCATTATAACCTGAGCACCTAAGTCTTCCAGACGGTTTTTAACTGCCATAGATGTAGCAAGGGTAAAGTCTTTTTCATTGGAACCGGTAAGCTGAGCTGTACCTAAAGCACCGGGATCTTTGCCGCCATGTCCGGGGTCTAAAGTAACTACAATTCCTTCCAAAGGTTTTTGGGGGTTGGAAGAAAGTACAGGCGGCTTTTTGCAGTAAATAACAGTTTTGCCTTCTTTGTATTCAATTCCGTATCCCCAAAGAGATTTGGAGTTTTTCTTATAAAATGTAATTGTTGTGTTCACTCCATCATAGGATACTTGGCTGTCGCTGAAAATTTCGCTGTCCTGTACTGATATTTCAGGTACATTTTTGGTGTTGTAAAGTATAACTTTAAGATACTCGTTTTCGTTTATAAATTCATAAGGCGGATAGGAGTTGCCTTTCAGCAAATAACTTTCACCTAGATAATCAAAATCTCTGGATATATCTGTAACAGTATTTATATGAGAATAATTGCCTAAAAGAGGTTTAACATGTCTTGAACTTACCCAGCCACCCATAGCAAGTTTATACATACCATCATCTTGTTCAATGACTTTGTCCACAGTGGAACGGGTTACGATTGTTTTGATATAAGAGCCGTTTTTATCTGTATAAACAGGTGTTGCAACTTCTGTGGCCTGAATTAAAACTTTTTCGTTTTGGGGAGCTGCAAAGAAAGTTCCTTCAGATTCATAAACAGAAGTGTTGCCGTCATTGTTTAAAGTATAGGTTATTTTAACCGGTTCAGTGAACTCAGATACTTTTGGAATAATGATTTTTATGGAGAAATTAGCGGCTATTCCCTTTGATGCTGAAGGAACATTTTGTTTAAGTTCAAATCTTTTTCCCATAAAATCAGCATAAACTCGACTGCCTGCCGGAGCTACACATTTAAGGGTAACTTCTTCACCACCATGTGCAAATGTATCATAAATGGGGAAAGCATTGGTAATAGCAGTTGCCGAAGTGTAGCCAGGATTATTTGTGCGTGTGATATACACTCTGTCAGAATTTTCTCCCTGAGTTACAGTGATGGTGTTTTTTCCTTCAGCAAGGTTTACTGTCATGGCAAAACTTCCGAATCTGCCTCGTTTTGTAACTTCAGTGCCATTTAAATAAAGAGGGAGATTGGGGTTTGAGGTACCTGTTATTAAATAAGATGATGCTGAGGTTGTTATATTGTCAGATGGCTGAGTTATATTTAATTTTTGTGATATATGAAGAGATACACCAGTATCGGTAATTTTTTCAAAATCATTCTCTCCTTTTGGAAAGGCATAAGCCAAAACAGATGAAGATGTTATTACACTCATTGTCCACAATATTGCCAAAGATTTTTTTAATTTCATTTGCATTTCTAAAACTTCCTTTCATTTTGTATAAATTTTTTTAACTGTAATATATACTAACATAAAAGTATGAAATTTTTTTGTATTTGTTTCAAAAAAGTTAAATATAATAACGGAAATTATTACATATAAGTTATACTTATGGCTAATATCATAAATATATATTTTATTTGTGGCTGAATTAGGAGTATAATATAAAAGGATACTGAGTAAACCGGTTATACAGCAAGTTTACAATATATGTGTTGATAATGGATATAAATATATGTTACAATACACTTGTTAAAACAAATAAAAAATATATATAAAATATATTTATAAAGGAGATAATTATTTATGGCTAGATTGGTTGGAACTACTTCCAGAGGCATCAGAACTCCTATTATTCGTCAAGGGGACAATCTTCAAGAAATAGTTGTGGAAAGTGTTATTGCCGCTGCTGAAAGTGAAGGCTTTGAACTACATGACAGCGATGTTGTAGGTGTTACAGAAGCTGTACTGGGTAGAAGTCAGGGAAACTATGCATCTGTTGACAATATTGCAAAAGATGTTCATGAAAAATTCGGTGATGAAACAGTGGGTGTTATTTTCCCAATTCTTAGCAGAAACCGTTTTTCAGTATGTCTTAAAGGTATTGCAAAAGGACTTAAAAAAATGGTACTTATGCTCAGCTATCCTTCTGATGAAGTCGGAAATCATCTTGTAAGCCTTGACCAATTAGATGAAGCAGGCATAAACCCATGGTCGGATGTCCTCACAGAAAAAGAATACAGAGAAAAATTCGGCGAAAATCTTCACCCGTTTACAGGTGTTGACTATGTTAAATACTACAGAGATTTGATTACAAGTTTCGGATGTGAAGTTGAAATTATTTTTGGAAATGACCCTAAGGTAATTCTTGATTACACAAAAGATGTATTGCATTGTGATATTCATACTCGCGAAAGAACCAAGAGAATTCTCAAAAAAGCAGGGGCTCAAAAAATCTATGGCCTTACAGATATTCTTACAAAATCCGTTGATGGCAGCGGCTGCAACCCTAAATACGGACTTCTCGGTTCCAATAAGGCAACAGAAGAATCAGTAAAACTCTTCCCTGTCAACTGCGAAGAATTTGTAACCAATGTTCACAATATGTTTAAGGAAAGAACAGGCAAGAACATAGAAGTTATGGTTTATGGTGATGGTGCATTTAAAGATCCTGTAGGCAAGATTTGGGAACTTGCTGACCCTGTTGTTTCCCCTGGTTACACAGCAGGTTTGGAAGGCACACCTAACGAAGTAAAGCTTAAATATCTGGCTGACAACGATTTTGCTGATTTAAGCGGTGATGAACTTAAAAACGCTATTGCAAACTATATAAAGAACAAAGATTCAGATTTAAAAGGTAAAAATGTTTCTCTTGGAACAACTCCAAGACGCCTTACAGACCTTATCGGTTCTCTTTGCGACCTTACATCAGGAAGTGGAGATAAGGGTACTCCTGTAATTTTGGTTCAGGGATATTTTGATAACTTCACTAAATAATATTGTCAGATGTGAGGTTTTGATAAAAATACTGTGATTAAAATTATAAAAAAGTGATTATATGCACACTGTAAAACTTTTATAAAAATAACTCCTGGGATGTACTCTATAAAGGGTGGTTTCTACCATCAAATACACAATGACTGATGG
>JAHHUB010000120.1 GCA_020024175.1 Oscillospiraceae bacterium
TTATTTTTATGAGTAACATAAAAAAAGCACAGCTTTATACTGTGCTCTTTCATTATTTTTATGAATTAATTATGGATTTGTATTATATAAGTATGATGGAAAAATTTTATCATATGTATCACTGCTGAAAAACTCTGTTTTTATGTTATCTTCATCTGCATCAATGATACAAAAAGAGTTTTCTCCCTTTCTGCTTTTGGTTAAGCTTCCAGGGTTTATCAAATATCTGCCATTACATTCTTCATAATACGCTATATGTGTATGTCCAAATAATCCCACATTAAAATTATTTTCTGTAATATAATTCCAATATCTTGCTTTGGTAATACCTACACTGAAATTATGTCCATGGCAGGCATAAAATTTTTTATTTCCCGCTTCAAATATTATTTCATCAGGCTGACAACCCCTATCACAGTTTCCTCTCAGTGTGATATGTTTAACTGAATATATTTGAGCTGCATCATCAAAATTATCCGCACCGTCCCCCAAATGGACAAATAAATCAATTTTATTATGGTACTTTTCCATCACATCTACACATACTGATAAATTATTATGATTATCTGACATTACAAGTATTTTTATTTTTATCACTTCCTTTTATATTTTCAGACAACTTTTATTTTTAACCGCATATAATATTGTAAAACTATATTACAGGCGGTGTTTTTATGAATAATAATCAAAATCAAATTAACTTCATTTTAAATCAGCTTAGTCAAAAATTGGGAGCTAATCCCCAAAAGCTTAAATCCGATATTGAAAAAGGAAATATCAATGGAATTTTAAACAATCTTCCCCAAAATGAAGCACAAAAAATAAATAATATCCTATCCAGTCCCCAAGCTATAAATGAACTTCTCAAGTCAAAAGAAGCTAAAAATCTTATGGAAAAATTAAACGGAGGCAGATAAATATGTCGGATCTTACTGCTAAAATAAATGAAATTTTAAACAGTGAAGAGGGTATGAATCAGGTCAGAAATTTGGCAAACTCTTTGGGTTTGACACCACCTTCCGGGGAAAATTGGGCGGAAAATTCTCCGCCTCCCTCTTCTGAAGCTCAAATACCTCAGATAAATCCACAAATGCTTATGAATTTGCAAAATATAATGTCCTCTATGAATACTCAAGATGAAAATTCCTCACTTTTGCAGGCACTAAAGCCTCATCTAAGCCAGGAGCGACAAAAAAAAGTTGATGATGCTGTTAAAATTATGCATTTGGTAAAGCTTTTTCCTATCTTAAAGCAGTCAGGTTTGTTCGGCGGTGATAAAAGTTGATTAACGGAGATATATCTTATTCTTCCGATGATTTTCTTAAAATGCAGCAGGACGCTGTAACACGGGTTCGTGAAATGCAGAAAAAAGCTCAGGAAAAAATCGCACAAACCAATCAAATATCATCAATAACAAATAATATCCCAATTTCCCAAAACAATAATTTTCCGCAAATGCAGAATAATTTTTCACCACCAAAATTCAAAGAAGTTTTAGGTACAAATTTAAACAACACAGTGGAAAATCTTTCTGCTTTGCCGAAAAAAGCTCTTTCTTCCCTGAGTTCTGTTTTGGAAAATATGGGAATTGACAATGATCGGCTTTTGATTATACTATTAATATTAATTTTAGCTAATGATGACGGAGATAAAACCTTGATTTTAGCTCTTGCTTACCTTTTGTTCTAAAATCATCTCCATTCGGTCTTTTGTCATGGTATATTTTAATATATCCCAATAGCGGCCTTTATAATAGTAGTCATTCAGTCGTTTCCCTTTCCTGACAAATCCTAATTTTTCCAAAAGTCTGCGACTTGCTTCATTAAATTCAAATACTTCTGCTTCTATTATGCTTATCATATCATAATGATAGAGAGCTGGTAAAATCGTACTGAGTGCTTCATAACAGTAGCCTTCTCTGTAATGATCTACTATTCCATAACTTAGCCAACATCTTTCATGTGCATCATCCATCCACCCCAATTTTATATAACCTATTGGAGTTTTGGTTTCTTTTATTTCCAATATGACATATAAATCCCCTGAAATAATAGTATTTCTTATATCGTTACGCTGGTTGCTTTCTGTTATTTTAGTATCAAGTCCCACAGACATTTCTCTTAGTTTAAACATGGATTTCCATTCACTGAGCATTAAAGCATCATCCTCTGTAACACTTCTGATTTGAAGTCTTTGGGTATATAAATATTTTCCCATTTTATCACCTGATTTTACATTATATCGTTTTTATGGTTTTCTTATATATTATAATACATTTGTCTCACTTTTTCTATTATAAAATTATATTAGTTTATATGGACTTTCCCAGTAAATTTGTGTTATAATATCAATTACGAATAAATAAAATAACGGAGGGTAATTATTAATGTCTACAAAACGAAAGAAGCGCAGTAGTAGCAAAAAACGCAGTTCATCGTCATACGCCCCAAGAACTAATACTGTTGTTAAAAACAGTTCAGCAAAACCTGTTCAAAATAAAAATATTCAAAATCATTCTGCTCAACCTAAAACTACACAAAACAAAACTAATACCATACAAAATAAACCAACTGTAAACAAAACAGCAAGAAAAAAGCCAACACCAAAAACTCAAAAAATTCCGCCGTATACTATTGCTTTGGCTTGTATGGGTGCAATCGCTGTAGGTGTAGCTGTATTTTCCATATTCAGCAAATTATACGGCACACCGGAAATTGTGGATAGTCATTACTCATCATCAGAAACTATCTCATCATCTTCTGTTGTTTCCTCAGAAGAAACAAGTTCCCAAAGCAATTCCTCCGAGGAAAACATCCCTGATGAAACTGTATCAGAATCCGTTTCTCAACTTCCTGATATTGAAGAAGACGCTGAAAAGAAAATTTCAGAAATCGCTCTTTATGGAGAAGAACTCAATGCAGTTCTGACTGCCAGAACAGGTGTGAATGAAAAAGGTGAAAATGTTGGAAAAGCTTCTATTCCCACAAAAGTACTCACTCAAAAACTTAACATTACCCCAATGAGCCATAAAACATCGGAAGACGAAAACGGAAAATCCGATGAAGAAACCAAAGAAAAAGACGAAAAGGACAATAAAGAAAACGATTCTTCACAGGAAAAAAACGAAAAAGACAATAAAGAAAACAGTTCTTCACAGGGAAAAAACGAAAAAGACAATAAACAAAACAGTTCTTCACAAGAAAAAGTCGAAAAAACCGCTGATAAGCCCTCGGAAAAGCCAAATGAAAAAAACACCAATAAACCTGCTGAAAACCAAAGCGAAAAACCTTCCAATGAACCGGAAGACAATCCCTCCGAAAATCAATCAGAAGAATCCGAAGTAAAAACTAAATATAAAGGTTCCGGTGCAGCAAATATTCCCACCTGGAAAAAAGTAAATAAAGATGTCAAAGGCTGGATCAGAATACCAAATACAAATATAAATTATCCTGTAGTAGTAGGCCCTAACAACAAATACTATGAAAACAGAGATATTTATAAGAACAGCAGCAGAAACGGTGTAATCTGGGCTGACAGTGATACCAGATTCGGAACAGGCAAACAAATTTCCAAAAACACTGTTCTTTACGGACATAACTGGACTAACTATACCGCAAACCCAAAAGTCGGACGGGACAGCGACATCATGTTTGCACAGGTAGCTGCATTTCACCATTTGGATTTTGCTCAAAAAACTCCATACATATACTATTCCACTGAATCTGAAGAAATGGTTTGGCAAGTATTCGCCGCATTCTATACCGAAGTACAGTTTAACTATATAGTAAGTGATGGCAGCAGCGATTATATGAAAAATGTTATCAGTGAAGCTAAAAAGAGAAGTCTGCACAAATACAATGTGGATGTCAATGAAAATGATAAAATTCTGACTCTTTCCACCTGCACAAGAGCCTGCGGTCCTTCTCCAAATCAGCGTTTTGTAGTTATGGCGAGAAAATTAAGAGCAGGTGAAAAACCATTTACCCCTTCCATCACTGCCAATCCCAACCACAAACGCCCTAATATTCGATAATTTTATAAAAAATTTTAAAATACCCTTGACAATGTAAATTTTATAATGTATAATAAATAAGCTGTAATTCCAAAGACAGCAGGTGTTGATAACTGAAATGGCTTAATTGCCTGCCTGCCGAGGAAGCAATATAAAGTTTATTTGATTTATCATTTTGTTACTTTATGCTTCTTCTGCCATGCAGGGGAAGCATTTTTAGTATATAAAAAATTTGGGAGGTGAAAGATTTGCCAAGCGAGAAAGTTTTAGAAGAAAAGAAATTAGCCGTTAGTGAAATTAAGGCTAAATTGCAAAACTCTGTTGCAGGTGTAATCGTTGACTATAAGGGAATCAGTGTTGCTGACGATACAAAATTGCGTAAAGAATTGCGTGAAGCAGGTGTCGAATACACAGTAGTTAAGAATACTCTTTTGAGATTTGCTGCTAAGGAATCCGGATTTGATGAACTCGTTAATGTTCTCGAAGGAACTACAGCTCTTGCTGTTTCCAATGAAGATCCAGTTGTTGCTGCTAAAATCCTCAACAAGTATGCTGAAGATTCTAAGGGTAACTTCTCCCTTAAAGCTGGTTATGTTGAAGGTAAAATCCTCGACAAAGCAGGAGTTGAAAGTCTTGCTAAGTTGCCAAGCAAAGAGCAGTTGCTCACTCAGTTGCTCAGCGTGCTCAACGGCAATATCAGAGGACTTGCTGTTGCTCTTAATGCTATTGCAGAAAAGAAACAAGGCGAAGAAGAAGTTGTTGCTTAATTTTAACAACTTTATCTCAAGCGCTGTATATGCGCAAAAAATTTAGAATTAAAAATAAGAATTATGGAGGTATATTACTATGGCTTCTGAAAAAATAGTAAAATTTATTGAAGAAATCAAAACTCTCAATGTTATGGAACTTGCTGACTTGGTAAAGGCAATCGAAGAAGAATTCGGCGTTTCTGCTGCTGCTCCTGTTATGGTAGCTGCTAATACAGGTTCTGCTGCTCCTGCTGCTGAAGAAAAGAGCGAATTTGATGTTATTTTGGTTGACGGTGGTGCTTCCAAAATGGGCGTTATCAAGATCGTTAAGGAACTCACAGGTCTCGGACTTAAAGAAGCTAAGGCTGTTGTTGACGAAGCTCCAAAGCC
>JAHHUB010000121.1 GCA_020024175.1 Oscillospiraceae bacterium
ATCAATTTTTACACCTTTGTATAATGCAGATCTAAATCCGTTAAATTTAATATTTGGTGTAAGTTCGGTAAAATGTGCTTCTTCACCTATTTCCGATTTATCTACCAAATTTGGATTTATACCCAAAATTGCGGATGTTTCCTCAGCTCCACCATGACCACCTTTCCATGCTGGGTTTAAATCCCAAGCCATAAGCCACCAGTTGAGAACTACCATAATTCCGCCTTTTTTTTCTAAATCATAGCCAACTCTCTGTAAAGCTTTTGCATTTCCCCCATGGCCATTTAAAAAAACAAATTTTCTTGCACCATGTTTATAAAGACTGTTTACAACATCGGAAATATAAAGATATAAAGCCTCTGTACCTATATTTATTGTACCACTGTAATTTTCCAGTTCATCTGTATTGCCAAAAGGTATAGTGGGAACTGTCAAAACATTGGTTTTTTCTTCAATTTTGTCAATAAGATACATAGGTATCAATGTATCAGTCCCCAATGGCATATGTCTGCCATGGCTTTCCACACTTCCGACACTTAAAAGTACCATATCATTTTCTTTAAAATATTTTTCGACTTTTATCCAACTTATATCCGTAAGTTTCATATTCATATATCCTTTCCTATAAAGAAAGCGGACAAAAAAGTCCGCATTTCTTTAAATATTATCTTATATATCGTTGAATCCATTCCACATATTTATCGCGTTTCATTATACCCAATTTATAAACATCGCCGTTTTTCATGGTAATCAAAACACCAAATGGGAAAAAAGGAGGTGTCATGCATTTTTCAACACTTTCTATATCTTTTATTTCTATTTCCCAGCTAACTGATTGTGTGCCTACTAATCCACTGGCCAAAAAACACACTCTTTTATCTGTGAAATAAGCTTTTCCCGAAACTTGACGATTGAATACTCCAGGCATTTTCCAACAATCAGCCGTTACTTTTTCCGCAAATACCTGTTCATCTGTATGTGCTTCAAAATTGAGTTTAGCCATAATAAAATTCCTCCATTATTATAAATTTAATTTTTATCTTGCTCTGGAACGATTTTCTTCGTCAATTTTTACTATAAAATCTTCCAGTTTCATAGAGCCTAAATCTCCGCTGTTTCTGCTGCGGACTGAAACAGTTCCGTTTTCTTTTTCATTGTCGCCAACTATAATCATATAAGGAATCTTTTGGAGCTGAGCTTCTCTTATCTTATAACCCATTTTTTCAGCTCTTGTGTCTGTTTCTACTCTGAAGTATTTGTCAAACAATACTTTTTCAATTTGCTTAGCATAATCAGCGTGTTTATCGGAAATGGGAATAATCTTAACCTGAACCGGAGCCAACCACAATGGAAATGCACCTGCAAAATGTTCAATCAAGATACCCATAAAGCGTTCGATTGAACCAAATGCAACTCTGTGTATCATGATAGGACGGTGCTTTTCACCATCGGCACCTGTGTATTCCAAATTAAAGCGCAATGGAAGCTGGAAGTCAAGCTGAATTGTTCCGCACTGCCATGTTCTGCCAATGGAGTCCTCAAGATGGAAGTCAATTTTAGGACCATAGAATGCACCATCCCCTTCATTGATTACATATTCAATACCAAGGTCATCCAATGCACCTTTAAGTCCGTCTGTAGCCATTTCCCAGTCAGCATCACTTCCCATGGAATTTTCCGGACGAGTGGACAATTCTACATGGTACTTAAATCCAAATAGATTATAAACTTCATCTATAAGTTTAACTACACCTTTAATTTCATCTTTGATTTGGTCCTCTGTCATAAATATATGAGCATCGTCTTGTGTAAAGCAGCGAACACGCATAAGTCCATGAAGTTGTCCTGATTTTTCGTGACGGTGTACAATGCCGAGCTCACCCATACGAATTGGTAAATCACGATAGGAACGAGGTTCTGATTGATATGCCAAAATACCTCCTGGGCAGTTCATTGGCTTAATTGCATAATCTTCTTCATCAATGGAAGTTGTGTACATATTTTCCTTGTAGTGATCCCAGTGACCAGAAGTTTCCCAGAGTTTTCGGTTTAAAATAATAGGTGTAGAAATTTCAACATAGCCTGCTTTTCTGTGAATATCTCTCCAGTATTCAAGCAAAGCATTTTTAAGAGCCATACCTTTAGGAAGGAAGAATGGGAATCCGGGACCTTCATCTCTCATCATAAAAATACCCAGTTCCTTACCAAGTTTTCTGTGGTCGCGTTTTTTAGCTTCTTCAATTCTGTTAAGGTGTTCTTCCAAAGCTTCTTTAGTTGTATAAGATGTACCATATATTCTGCAAAGCATCTTATTCTTTTCGTTACCTCTCCAATATGCACCTGCAACACTTGTAATTTTAATAGCTTTAATAGGTGAAAAGTCCATAAGGTGTGGACCTGCACAAAGATCTGTAAATTTTTCACCCTGCTTGTAAAAGCTGATTTTTTCACCTTTTCCGGCGTGTTCATTAATAAGTTCAATTTTGTAAGGTTCATCCTTCATAAGTTCGAGAGCTTCAGGAAGATCCAGTTCAAATCTTTCGATTTTAGCTTTTTCTTTTACAATTTTCTTCATTTCTGCTTCAATTTTTTCGCAGTCATCTTCTGTAAATGGCTTTTCTACATCAAAGTCATAGTAAAAACCATCTTTGATAGCAGGACCTATTGCAAATTTAGACTCAGGGAAAAGTCTTTTAACAGCTTCTGCCAAAAGATGGGAAGAAGAATGCCAAAATGCGTGTTTACCTTCTTCACTGTCAAATGTGCAGATTTCCAAATTACAGTCTTCAGTAAGGGGTGTTCTCAAGTCAACAACTTCACCGTTTACTTTTCCGCAGCAAGCTGCTTTTGCAAGACCTGCTCCGATTTCTTTTGCTGCTCCAATAACGGAAATACCTTCATTAAATTCTCTTACGGAATTATCTTTAAGTGTAACCTTAATCATTAAAATATCCTCCTTTTTTTAAAATAAAAAAACTCCACCCCGTAAAAACGGGATGAAGTTAAAATCTCCATGGTTCCACCCGAATTGCAGAAAAATTTTTCTGCCACTCAAATTAAACTTTAACGCAGTTTTTACGATGTCTTTGGCGCTTGGCGTTAATGACATACTCCGAGGTGGTGGGCTTATTTCCCAAACAATAAATGTAATTTCAGCTAATTTACACTCTCTCTGAATTATTCTGTGGAAAAGCCGTCCTCATCAATGAGATATAATATTCTCTTTCTTTACAATATCACTATTTCAGTATTTTGTCAATACCTTAACTCAATAAACTTTATCAAAAAACTCTGAGATGTATAATCCCGGAGTTTTGCAGTTATATAATCATTATGCGTTTTGTAAAACCATAATAGGATATATGCCGTCCATTTCTTTTGTCATTTTAAAGCCGAATTTCTCATATAATTTGATAGCACAGTCGTTATTTTTCTCCACACTCAAAAGAATATCTTTTCCATTGTTGGCTTTTTTGATTTTCTTTAATCTTTCCAAAATCATGGTAAGTGCTTTTGTACCATAGCCCATATTTTGGTAATGTTTATCAATCATAAATCTGTCCAGCCATATATCATTGCTTTGTTTGTTCATTCCTGTCATGGCATACCCAACTACTTTTCCTTCAGCACAGATACAGTCTATATTCCAGTCTGTATTCCATGCATGATTTCTCATGTCTTCATAGGATTCTTCGGGGGATTCCACATAGCCGTCCTGTGATTTTTTTATTTCCAAAGAAAAATATTCATCTTTGTTGTTTTCATTTAAAGAAACTAAGCTTAAACTATTGTCTGACATAAAAATACCTCTTTCGTTTTTAAACAGTGTTTATAAACATGGCATATCCAAACTGCGGAAAATTTTTTCCGCAAAAAACCCTTTCGGGACACCACATATCGGTTTTTTAAGCATTTATTTTTTAGTCTCACAACCTTGTTGCTTATTTTTTTAAAAATTTTTTGCTTAAATTACGCTAGGTGGGGCTTAACACTGCTAAACCTGTTTCAAAAGATATTTTTATATATCTTTGAATAAATCTGCCACATATACTGTGGGATTCCATAATTTCTCCTCCTTTCTCATTTATTTTATATTATAACATACAAGTATATCTTTTTCAATGGCTAAGGTTTTAAGCCATTGTAAAGAAAAACAACTTATATTTAAAAATATAAGTTGTTTTTTGTTTTAATCTGTTATATTTTCAGCAAAATATGAAAATCCAGCAGCTTTAGGACCTACATGAGTTCCTACTACAGTACCGATATTCCTGCATTCTATATTTTTTATACCTAAATTTTCACTTAAAGAATTTAAAATATCTTCCACAAATGTTTTATCAGCACCATATGCGGCAACTATATCTTTTGTTTTATCTATACCACCCTCTTGTTCTGCCAATTTAAACAGCATTTCTACAGCTTCAGCCATTTTTCTTGCTTTTCCTGCGGCTTTAATTGTACCGTTTTTACATACAATTATTGGCTTTATACCAAGTATTCCTCCTGCAAAAGCGGCAGCTTTGGAAAGTCTGCCTCCCTTTTGGAGATATTTTAATTCATTTACAACTGCCAAAATTCTGATTTTATCTTTTTCTTCATTTAAGATTTTAACAATTTCTTCTGTGGATAAATTTTTATCCCTAAGCTGTAATGCCAGTTTTACCAAAAGATTTATTCCCATAGTAACAGTTCCGCTGTCAACTATAAATATTCTGTCATAACCACATTCCTCAGCAGCTATAGTGGCTGACTGAAAAGTTCCGCTCAAATTGGCGGAAATTACAATGGCTATAACATCATCCCCTGAGTTTTTTGCATCATTGAATTTTTCTAAAAACTGTTCGGGACTGGGTTGGCTGGTTACCGGAAGTTCTTTGCATTTTTCAAGTTTTACATAAAATTCATCATGGGTAAGTTCAATTCCATCCTTATATGTAACTCCGTTTTCAAAGGTAACATTTAGTGGAATAATCTCCACTCCCATTTTTTTACCTTCTTCAGGCAATATATCCGATGTGGAATCTGTTAAAATTCTAATCATATAATTTCCCCCTTTAAAATTAACATTAAGATTATACGACTATTTGAATTTACTGTCAATTTTAAATTTACAGTAAATGTATTTC
>JAHHUB010000122.1 GCA_020024175.1 Oscillospiraceae bacterium
GTTTTATTTTGTGGTATTTCAATTTTAGTTGTACCATTAAATTTCACACAGCCCTCGGCACAGAAAATAATAACAAAATTTTTATTTTCCTGTTCTTTTATATCAGCGGAAATTTTTCCATCACCTTTTAAATTAAAAGAATATATTTCTGCCTCTGCTTTTCCCTTTCTCAGCATCAGATTATAATCAGTACATTTTCCGACAGAAACCGTATTCACCGCACCGTCAAATTTATGCAGTTCATATTCATTAAGACTGTATTCCCTGTCATCACCATTGTGAGTCAGTTTAATTTTACCATCAAGAGTGGCAATATATCTTTGATAATCCTTAAAAACAGTAAAATCAGATTTATCCGTTTCCACTGTAGCAGAGCTTATTCTCCATATAAAATCTTTTTGGGAAAAATTTGAATCAAAAGGATATATGGCAATTTGAGTGGTTTTTCCGCCGGACCACAAAGTGGTTTTATAATCTTCTTCTGTAAGCAGTTTTATTTTCATAATTAAAACCTCCGCATTATATTCAGCTATAGTATAACACTAAATATATGGCAAGTAAATATCCGCTAAGATTTTGATGAAATAAGGGACTGCAATTCTTCCAATGCTTTTTTGTGATACCTAAACAGATTAGACCTTGAAATATGTGTTAATTCTTCAATTTCTTCATATGTATATAAATCTATGTATTTGTAAATCAGTATAATCTTATAGTCGGTATTTTCCAATTCATTTATAATATTATAAATATCTCCCATAACATTGACACTTTTTTTTATATCATTTAGTACATCTTTTTTTATTTTATCTATTAATTTTCCGCAATTATTTAAATAGTTGTTATTTACTTTTTCTGATACTCCAATTTCTTTTAAATCATTTTCTATATCTTTTTTAAGATTTTCCAAAAATTCTATTTGTTCTTTTCCGCAGATTATTTTTTGCCGTAAATTTTTATATCTCATCAAATAATCTTTTGAATTCAACCTCCAACGCCTCCTTAGTCCATTGGAAAAACATCTCCGCCACAAAGCTTTACCACTTCACTGAGAGTACAGCTATCTTCTAAACAGTCCATATGGTAATAATCACCGTCAATAACTGCATAATTTTCATCATCACAGATATTGTCATAACAGATTTGACATTTGGCAATAGTTTTTCCGTCATAATTGGGACAAGTTGAACAACATGGAGTTTGCAGACATATTTCACACACTCTTTTCATCATTCCTTTCGCATTTTAAATTACTGCTTTAAGCTACATCACCGCAATGGAGCTTTTTAATCTTCACTTCTCTTTTTTGTTGATTTTTTATCAACTCACTATATTCTAGCACTAAGTAGCTTTTTTGTCAACATATAATTTATTTCGACATAATTGTTGATTTTTAATAAACTATATGGTAAAATAATGTCGAATAGTAGAATTATGTCGAAAGGAGTCTTAGAATATGTCTGAGCAACATATAGGACTTAAAATAAAAAAGCGTCGTGAAGAATTAGGCATGACACAGGACGATCTGGCAAAAAAATTGGGATACAAATCCCGTTCAACTATAAACAAAATAGAAGCCGGAATAAACGATGTGGCAAACAACAAAATAATTAAATTTGCTCAAGCTTTAAACACCACATCTGCAGCTCTTTTGGGCTTGGATGTAGGCACATTTTTCAGCGTGGATAATATTCTGCCCATACCAGAATCGGAGGAAATACCTTTAGTGGGAACCATTGCTTGCGGAAACCCTATTTTGGCACAGGAAAATATCTTGGAGTATGTATCATCACCCTGTTTTTTAAAAGCGGATTTCGCTCTCAGATGCAAAGGCGACAGTATGATAAATGCCCGTATATATGATGGGGATATTGTATATATAAAAAAACAATCCACTGTGGACAATGGACAAATTGCCGCAGTTTTAATCGGTGAAGAAGCCACTTTAAAAAGAGTTTATCTCTACCACAACAAAATTGTTTTAACCCCGGAAAACCCCGCATATGAACCACTTGTATACACCAACGAAGAATTAAATGAAGTTCAAATTTTGGGAAAGGCTGTCTACTTTACAAGTCAAATTCATTAAAAAATTATATGGAACTTATATAATAAGTAGGTTATCCATACTGACATATTCATGTAATTTCAGGCATTAAAATTTTATAAAATCCATGTTAACCTTTAAAACTTTATTCAAAAAGCTTGAATTTATTTGAATATTAAAGTATAATATTATAATTGTAATATTTATATATATTTACTCATATATAATCATTTTATCAGGAGGAAAAACATGAAACAGCTTGAAAAAATCTACAACCCAAAAGAAGTAGAAGAAAAAATCTACAAAAACTGGCAAGAAAAAGGATATTTTCATGCAGAGGTCAATAAGGATAAAAAACCTTTTACTATAATGATGCCCCCACCTAACATCACTGCTCAACTTCATATCGGACATGCTTTGGACGATACTTTGATGGATATTCTCATTCGTTTTAAACGCATGAAAGGCTTTGAAGCTCTTTGGCTTCCAGGTACTGACCATGCATCTATTGCAACTGAAGCTAAAATCGTTGAGGCTTTGAAAAAAGAAGGTATAAACAAGGAAGATTTAGGCAGAGAAAAATTCCTTGAAAAAGCTTGGCAGTGGAATAAAACTTATGGTGGAAGAATTGTTGAACAGCAAAAGAAAATGGGCTTTTCCTGTGACTGGGAAAGAGCCAGATTTACCATGGATGATGTTTGTTCAAAAGCTGTTAAGAGAGTTTTTGTAAATCTTTATAACAAAGGGCTTATTTACAGAGGAGAAAGAATTATTAACTGGTGTCCTCACTGCAAAACTTCAATTTCTGATGCAGAAGTTGAATATCATGAACAGGCAGGACATTTTTGGCATATTAAATACCCAGTAAAAGGCAGCAATGAATTTGTGGAAATTGCTACCACAAGACCCGAAACCCTTTTGGGAGATACTGCAGTTGCTGTAAACCCAAATGATGAAAGATACACACATTTAGTGGGAAAAACACTTATACTTCCCCTTGTAGGCAGAGAAATTCCCGTTGTTGCCGATTCCTATGTTGATATTGAATTCGGCACAGGCTGTGTTAAAATTACTCCTGCCCATGACCCTAATGACTTTGAAGTGGGCAAAAGACATGATCTCCCTATTATCAATATTATGAATGATGATGCTACAATCAACGAAAACGGTGGTAAATACTGCGGTTTGGAAAGATATGAAGCAAGAAAACAAATTGTTGAAGACCTTGAAAAAGAAGGATTTTTGGTTAAGGTTGAAGATCATGTTCACAATGTGGGAAGCTGTTACCGCTGTAACAACACAGTTGAGCCATGGGCTTCCAGCCAATGGTTTGTCAAAATGGAAGATTTGGCTAAACCGGCTATTGAGGCTGTTAAAAACGAAGAAATTAAATTCATTCCAAAAAGAATGGATAAAATTTACTACAACTGGATGGAAAATATCAAAGACTGGTGCATTTCCCGTCAGCTTTGGTGGGGACACAGAATTCCTGCTTACTACTGTGCTGACTGCGGTGAATTGATAGTTTCTGAAAATGATGTTCATGTATGCCCAAAATGCGGCAGCAAAAACATTAAACAGGACCCCGATACTTTGGATACATGGTTCTCCTCCGCTTTGTGGACATTCAGCACACTGGGATGGCCTGACAAAACAGAGGAATTTGAATACTTCCACCCCACTGATGTTTTGGTAACAGGTTATGATATTCTCTTCTTCTGGGTTGCCAGAATGATTTTCTCCTCTTTGGAACACACAGGGGAAATTCCCTTTAAAACTGTATTCTATCATGGTTTAGTCAGGGACTCCCAAGGAAGAAAGATGAGTAAATCTTTGGGTAACGGTGTTGACCCTCTGGAAATTATCGACCAATATGGTGCTGACACATTAAGACTTGCTCTTGTTACAGGAAACACTCCAGGCAACGATATGAGATACTCCGATGAAAAAATTATCTCATGCAGAAACTTTGCAAATAAGCTTTGGAATGCTGCAAGATTTGTTCTTATGAATTTGGAAGGCCATGAAGTAAAACCAAATCTTCCGGAAAACCTTACTACAGAAGATAAGTGGATTATTTCAAAATACAACAATGCAGTTAAAGAAATTTCCGATAATATGGATAAATTTGAACTGGGTCTTGCAGTGCAAAAAGTTTACGACTTTATCTGGGATATTTACTGCGACTGGTATATCGAACTTACCAAACCCCGTCTTAATGCCGAAGGTGAAACTGCCAACAATGCAAGACAGGTTCTTGTTTATGTTCTCAGCAACACTCTTAAACTTCTTCACCCATTTATGCCATTTATCACAGAAGAAATTTGGCAGGCTTTGCCTCACGAAGGTGAAAGCATTATGGTGAGCAAATTCCCTGAATATGATGAAAAACTGCACTTTGCAAAGGAAGAAGAAGAATTTGAAAGAGTTATGCAGGCAATCCGTGCTGTAAGAAATGTCAGAAACGAAATGAATGTTCCTCCTTCCAAGAAAGCCAGTCTTTTTATTGAAACAGAACATAAAGACTCATTTAACAGTGCTGTGTCTTTCTTTGAAAA
Organism: Oscillospiraceae bacterium; assembly: GCA_020024175.1. Lineage (GTDB taxonomy): Bacteria > Bacillota > Clostridia > Oscillospirales > Ruminococcaceae > JAHHUA01. The sequence continues at coordinate 4,606 of JAHHUB010000122.1, forward strand.
ACTTGCGTCTGCCGATGAAGTCACAGTGGGAGATAAATTTGACATTGAAGGTGCTGTTCAGGTTGTTTCCGAAGGTGCAAAAATTTTAATTCCCATGTCTCAGCTTATTGACAGAGAAAAGGAAATTGCAAGACTTAACAAGGAAAAAGATGTTTGCGAAAAAGATATTGCATTCCTTTCCGGAAAGCTTAATAATCCCGGCTTTGTATCTAAAGCACCCGAAAAAGTTATAGCTATGGAAAAGGAAAAACTTGCTAAGGCTGAAGCCAAACTTAAAACAATTCTTGACAGTATTGCTTCTCTTAACTAAGTAAATATAAAAAATCTGCAATTTTAAATTGCAGATTTTTTTACATTTATTCGATTTTTCCCACATTTTTCACCAAAAAACATATTTTATTAGCTTTATTTGCCTAAATTCTAAAAAATTTTTTCAAATAGCTTGAAGTAAGTGTTTATTTGTTTTATAATATACAAGTAAGATTATATACTATAAATTC
>JAHHUB010000123.1 GCA_020024175.1 Oscillospiraceae bacterium
CAAATTATCATTTATAAAACAGAAATTCTTTAAAAAGTATTGACTTTTAATATATTTGGTATATAATGAAATTGAATTTAGAGATATGAATATATTCGGTATACAATGTTTTTAAATTTAGAAATATGAATAAAAGCAGATAATATTTGATAATATAAATATTGGCTAATGTTTCACATAAATATAATTACTACTTTACATAATCAATATAATGAAAACACATTTATCCAATTCACACATACTCCTTATACATTAACCAAAGCAGTAAAGAACTTTTTGTTTTTTTGCTGCACGCCTAGATTTATTTTTGCTTTTTAAAAGCAGAAATAATAAAAATATAATATTATCCTAACAAACAAAAAAGCCATTTTATAATGGCTTTTTTTGTTGTATTTATAATTTATTAATATATACACAAATTTCATAATTAAAATAGATTGTTTTAATAGTCTTAACAATATTTAGTGTTATTGTACAGTATGACATTGACTTTTTTGTTATACAATGATAAATTATATATGAAAGAGAGGTTAGAAAAATGAAATATAAATTAATGGTACTCATTTTAAGTAAAGTTGATACTTTACCACAGATTCTTTCCGAATTTATGAATGCAGGTATCAAAGGAACAACAATAGTTGACTGTGAGGGTATGCTAAGAGCCATCAGTGACTCCGATATAAATCCTCCTCCCATATTCGGTTCTCTCCGCCGTTATTTAAACCCGGAAAGACCTAAGGGAAAACTTTTGTTCACCGTATTGCCAGAGGAAACAATAACAGAAGCAAAAAATATTGTAGATAAAGCTGTAGGTGGCTTGGATACACCTAATACAGGTATTTGTTTTACTGTTCCACTGGACGATATATTGGGAATTTAAGTTTTATTATTCAAAAGATTGTCAAACAGGCTTTTGAAAAGGAGATTCATATGTTTAACTTTCAAATAGATTCATTACTTGCTGTATCCATTGCTTTGACAGCAGGTCTTATATTAAATCGAGTTGTAAAAAAACTCGGACTTCCAAATGTAACAGGATACCTTATAGCCGGACTTTTAATAGGTCCATGTGTGCTTAATTTGTTTCCTCGAGAAGCCTTGGCACAAACTACTGTTATTACAGAAGTAGCACTGGGTTTTATTGCATTTTCCATAGGTGCTGAATTTAAATTTGCTGATATGAAAAAAATCGGCGGTTCTGTATTTACCATAACCTTGTTTCAAGCTTTAGGTGCCTGTATATTGGTAAATATCGCTTTAATGGTTATGGGATTTCCTATGCCAATAGCTATAACACTGGGTGCAATAGCTACAGCTACTGCTCCGGCTGCAACTCTTATGGTTATAAGACAATATAAAGCACATGGTCCTGTTACAAATATACTTTTGCCTGTTGTAGCTCTTGATGATGCAATGGGACTTATTATATTTTCTGTTTCCCTGTCCATAGCTCAGGTTTTGGAATCAGGAAGTGCTTTAAGTTTTAAAACCATGTTGATTGATCCTCTTACAGAAATTGTATGTTCAATAGCAGGGGGTATATTAATCGGGCTTATTCTTTGCTGGGCAATGAGATTTTTTAAATCTTCCGCCAACAGACTTTGTTTGGTAGTTGCTACAGTATTTATGGGAACTGCACTTTCAGGAACTTTTGGACTGTCATCACTGCTTTTTAATATGTGCATAGGTGCAGTTCTTGCAAATATGAGAGATGATTTTGATAATATACTGGCTATAAATGACCAGTGGACACCTCCTATGTTTCTTGTTTTCTTTGTAATCAGCGGAGCTGAACTGGATTTAAGTGTTTTGCCTACAGTGGGACTTTTGGGTATTGCTTATATCATTGCCCGTTCTGCAGGAAAATATTTAGGAGCTTTGTTTGGTTCTGTTGTAACACATCAGGACAGCAATATAAAAAAATATCTTGGACTTACACTGCTTCCTCAAGCCGGTGTTGCCATAGGTATGAGTCAGATTGTAATATCTGCCTTGCCTGAGTTTGGCGGACAGATAAGAGCAGTGGTTTTGTGTGCAACCTTGGTTTATGAATTTGTAGGTCCGCTTATTACAAAAATTGCCCTTACCAAAGCAGGGGAAATTAAAGTATAGCCTATATAAAAAATATCCTTCCTATTTTGGAAGGATATTTTTGTATATGAAAAGTGTTTTCTACATTCAAATGAAAAATTCGCATAGCTTAATGCAAAATAAAGCCTGGATTTATCAATGGTTTAAATAAAAAGTCCATTCTATCTGAATTTATTAGACAGAATGGACTTTTTTGTAATTCTTAGGGTACATATAAGCGGTTAAAGGTTAAATAAATATTAAATTTTCCAATATTTTAACTGTGAAAGATATGAATCAAATTGAGCTCTAAGTTCATCTTCCGGTAAATTCTGCGGGTTTGGCATATGTACAACAAGATAATCAAGCAATGTATCCTTTGACTGATAAACAAATTGACCGTCTGTGTAGCACCACTTACAATAATCCTCATTAAATTCACCATTGGGTTCTTTGCTGATTGTGGAGTCATCCAACGGCATGCCACAGCATTGACAAAATAATTTTCTCGGTGCTCCCAAAAGTGTATTAATTGATACATCAAATATTTTTGATAACAATTTTAAAGTTTCTGTATTTGGAACAGTTTCGCCATTTTCCCAACGGGAAACAGCCTGTCTGGTTACAAATACTTTTTCTGCCAGTTCATCCTGAGATAGTTTATGTTTCGTTCTTAATTCATAAATAACAGATTTTGTTTCCATATTAATCGCCTCCTTGTCAATAATATATCACTACTTATAACGCTTGTAAAGCAACTCATTGTTGCTGACATTTACATAATTATTTGACAAAAAACATCAAACAATATAGTAATCCTGCAATTTAATCTAAAAATATATCATTCTAATAATTAACAATAATACTTTAAATCAGAAAATATATTTGATAATTGGTGATTTTATGTATATTTTGTTATTTGATAACATCAAAAGGGATAATACAATATACTGCTTGGTTGCTGTGAAACATATTTAGAATTTATTCTATAATTTTTCAAGGCAGACAATTATTTTTAATTTTTAAATAATACATTCTATCAAAAGTGTTTTAGATTATGATGAATTTAATTAATGCAAACGCTAAAAAACTGTTGACAATTATGTAATTAAAGTATATAATGTACTTGTATGATAAGTACAATAAATACAATGAATCGGGAGGATGGCTGTGGAAATTATTATCAGCAGCAACACTGATAAACCCATCTATGAACAAATTACATCTCAAATCAAAGCAATGATTATGAGCGGTGAACTTAAAACAGGAGAACCAATTCCGTCAATGCGTACACTGGCTAAGACAATTCATGTAAGTGTGATAACAGTTCAAAAAGCCTATGAGGATCTGGCAAGGGATGGATTTATTGAAACAACAGTTGGACGTGGAAGCTTTGTCGCTGCCCAAAACAAGGATTTTATTCAAGAAGAGCAACAAAAGCAAGTAGAAGAGCATTTAATACAGGCAGCAGATATTGCTCGCACAAATGGAATTCCATTAAATAAAATCATGGAACTTCTAAAATTATTTTATGAGGAGAGTGAGTAAATGGAAACAGCATTACAAATCAGCAATCTGTGTAAATCATATAAAAAATCAGATTTTAAACTTGACAATGTTTCATTTGAAATTCCAAAAGGCTCAATTATGGGTTTTGTGGGAAAGAACGGTGCAGGAAAAAGCACAACAATCAATACAGTTCTGAATATTATTCAAAAAGATAGTGGTGAAGTTACCTTCTTTGGGGAAAATATGACCAATGAAAACAGGTTAATTCGTAATGATATTGGAGTGGTGTTTGATACCATACATTTTTCCGGAGAACTTACTCCTAAAAATTTGGAAAAAGTATTAAATGATGTATATGAAAACTGGAATAGTGAACAGTTCTTTTCTTATTTGGAACGATTTCAAATCCCTGCAAAGAAAAAAATCAAAACCTTTTCCCGTGGTATGACTATGAAATTATCCATCAGTGTGGCATTATCGCACCAAGCAAAACTGCTGATTTTGGACGAAGCAACTGCAGGACTGGATCCGGTTGCACGTGAGGAATTGCTGGATGTGCTTTTGGAATTTGTGGAGGATGAAAATCACTCAATTTTAATGTCCTCTCATGTATCTTCTGACCTTGAAAAAGCTGCTGACTATATTACATTTATAGATCATGGAAAAATAATACTGACAGAGGGAAAAGATACACTGCTCTATCAGTATGGAATTGCCCGAATGAAGCAAAGCGACTTTGAAAAGCTTGATACTTCAGAATATTTAACTATGCGAAAAAGAGGTTTACAGATGGAAGTATTGGTACAAAATAAAAGACAATTTTCCCAAAAATACCCTGAAATTATTGTAGATAATGCTACGATTGATGAAATTTTACCACTTTTAACACAGGAGGGTGCTTAAATGAAAGGTCTTATTAGAAATAACTTTTATACTGTGGAAGGTTCATTAAAATCAACATTGCTGATTTCATTAATTGCAACTGTTGTACTTTCGATAGCAGAAAAAGTTAATGGGGACAACAGCAATCTAAGTCTATTGAGTTTTATTATAGCGGGAAATTTAGGAGGTTACGGTTCCTTGGTTATGACTGTAATGCAAAAAGATGCAGCTTCTAAATGGAATAAATTTGAGCTGACCATGCCTGTAACCAGAAATGATGTGATTACGGCACGCTATATTTCCAGTATGCTTTATGTTTTTATTGGTATTGCAGTATCAATAATTAGTATATTTGTGTTTTACCTTGTAACAGGTACAGTAAACATGGAAAGAGTAGGATATGGGTTTACATTCGGCATAGGATTTACACTGGCAATTCCTACTTTTATGATCCCCTTGGTAATGATTTTTGGAACAGATAAAACAGAACCATTTATGTTTGTTTCTATTGTTATGGGATTAGTTTTATTTTTTGGCAGCAGTGTAATAGCGACTCCGCTTTTAAAGAATATCCAAAACTTTGATTTATTATTTAGATCAAGTTATGTGGTGTTCAGCATTTTACTTTTTGTTATAT
>JAHHUB010000124.1 GCA_020024175.1 Oscillospiraceae bacterium
ATATTGTAAATTTAGCTGATATTACGGGCATTTATAAAAAAATTCAGCTGCCCAATAAAAAAGGAGTATTACCATGATAGAATTTAGATACGACACACAACTGCTTATTGAAGGCGAAAACTTGGACGAAGATGCAATCAACGACTACTTTATCGACAACTTTAAAGGCGACTGTCTTTTGGCTGTAGGTGATGAAGAACTTATCAAAATTCACTATCACACCAACGAACCATGGAAAGTACTGGAATACTGTGCTTCTCTCGGTGAAATCTGCGATATTGTTATCGAGGATATGGACAGACAGGCAAGAGGATTAAAGGGTTAATCTTATTTTTAATTAATATGGGGGTTTGAGTATGAAATATGAAATTACTGGCGATACATTGCCTGTTGTAATCTGTACACTTTCAAATGGTGAAAAAATGATAACCGAACGAGGATCTATGGCATGGATGTCTCCTAATATGATAATGGATACCACTACCAACGGCGGTTTGGGAAAAGCATTCGGCAGAATGTTTTCCGGTGAAGCCCTGTTCCAAAATACCTACACCGCATCAGGCGGAGATGGTTTAATTGCATTTGCATCCAGTTTTCCCGGCTCTATCAAAGCTTTTGATATAATGCCGGGACAGGAGTATATATTTCAAAAGAAAGCTTTTCTTGCATCAGAATCAGGGGTAAATTTATCTGTACATCTACACAAGAAATTTTCTTCCGGACTTTTCGGAGGAGAGGGTTTTATTTTGCAAAAAGTTTCAGGAAATGGTATTGCCTTTGCAGAATTTGATGGAAGCATTGTAGAATATGATTTGGCTCCGGGACAACAAATTGTAATTGACTCAGGCTATTTGGCAGCTATGACAGCTACCTGTCGACTGGATATTCAAACTGTGCCCGGAATTAAAAATATGCTTTTCGGCGGTGAAGGCCTTTTCAACACCGTTATTACAGGTCCGGGACACATTTGGCTGCAAAGTATGCCTATAAGTGCTGTAGCAAATGCTCTTATTCCATATTTCCCCTCAAGTTCATCTAACTAAGGAGAAGAAAACTATGATTTTTAATATAAGCAATATTCCAAATGAACTGAAAAAAGGTGCGGAAATTGCCCTTTCATTTTTAGAAATAGATATTTCCTGTAAAAATCAAATTGAAATTTCTGCTCTAAAATCCGAAAAAGGACTTTCAGTTAAACTGGAAAACAATAAAGCTCAAATTTCTTACAGTAAAAACTGTGAGTTTTTCAGAGGTTTGGGCTTAATTAGGGAATGGCTTTTTGAAAATAAAACTTCTGCTGAGGAAAATGAAATTCCAGTATACGATCATCTTACATATATGGTGGATTGCTCCAGAAACGGTGTATGCAATATTCAATACACAAAAAATTTAATCATAAAACTGGCTCTTATGGGTTATGACCGAGTTATGCTCTATACCGAAGACACTTACGAAGTAGAAGGTTTTCCATATTTCGGATATTTAAGAGGAAGATACAGCAAAGAAGAACTTAAAGAAATTGATGATTTTGCTTATAATTTAGGTGTGGAAATGGTTCCCTGTATCCAAACTCTTGCCCATTTAAATGCCATATTCCGCTGGCAGGATTTCCAAAAATACCGCGACAACGGCGATATTCTTCTCTGTGGCAGTGATGATACTTATGAGCTTATTGAAGCTATGATAAAAACATGGTCGGAAACTTTCCGCAGCCGTTATATAAATATTGGTATGGATGAAGCTGCCATGATCGGCAGAGGTGCATATATAAAAAAATTCGGCTACGAAAACCGAATTGACATTATGCAAAAACATTTAAACCATGTGCTTAAAATCTGTGAAAAATACGGCTACACCTGTATGATGTGGAGCGATATGTTCTTTAAAATGATTTCAGGCGGCGGATATTACGGAAAAGACATCACCATAACTGATGAAGACAAAGCAAAAATCCCCTCCAATGTGGAACTTATTTACTGGGATTACTATGCCAGAAACGAAGAAACCTACGAATATATGATGAAAAATCACAAGCTCATGTCTGACAAAGTGGGATTTGCAGGGGGAGCCTGGAAATGGAGTGGCTATGCACCTTTATTAAATCACAGTATGCTGGTTTCTAAAATTGCTCTTAAAAAATGTACCCAGCATGGCATAAAAAATGTCATTGTAACAGGTTGGAGTGATGACGGAAATGAAGCTTCTCAGTCATCGGTTTTGCCTGTGCTGTCCCTTTATGCTGAATACTGCTATACTCAAAACGACAGTGATGACTTTATTGCTAAGCGTCTTAAAACCTGTACTAATGCGGATTTTGCAGATTTTATGAAACTGGATTTACCAAACTTTACCCCTGATAATCCATCACCCGGAAGACTTTCCGCCTGTCCGGAAAAATATCTTCTATATCAGGATCCATTACTGGGAATTTATGATTTACATATAGCAAAAGGCTTTAATAATTATTATGCAGACACAGCAAAAACTCTTCACGCCATTTGTGAAAAAGGCGGAGAATATGCATATCTCTTTGACACTTTGGCTTGTTTATGCGATATTTTGTCTAAAAAATCAGAACTGGGTATACAGGCTAAATATGCTTATGACAATGGCGACAAAACAGCTTTGGTTAAGCTTTCTCAAACATGTTTAGATATAATTCCCTATGTTGATACTTTTAAAAAGGCTTTGAAAACCCAATGGTATCATGAAAACAAAAGTTTTGGTTTTGAAGTTTTAGATATTCGTTTAGGCGGTATAAAATCCCGTCTGGAAAGCTCTTCCGAAAGACTTTCCGACTATGCAGAAGGCAAAATTCCATTTTTAGAAGAATTGGAAACTAACCGTCTTCCTGTTCAAAAAGACGGAGATGGAAATATAATTTCACCTGTATCCGATGCTTCATGGCAGGAAATGGCATCAGCATCTGTATTGGTATTCTAAAATAAATATCCACTGACTTAGTCAGTGGATATATTTTTTTATGCTAAAATTATACATTTTTCACAAAAATATTGCAAAATTTCCCATATATGTTTTTTTGTATTGACTTATTTATATTTATATTATATTATCAAATTGTAAATAAATTTTAATATTTACAAAAACTACACCAAAAGGAGAATCAAAAAATGAGTAAAATAAAAAAATCGCCAAAAATTCAAATTGCACCTGATGGAAGCAGAATGGTAAAAGCTATATCAAAAGAAACATACATTGCTTTAGCACTGCTTATTGGTTTATTTGTATATTTAGGCAGTGTAATGGGAATTGATAAAGTTTTCAGCATAATGATGAAAACAGGATTTGATGTTCTTATTAATACTTCATTTTATATAATGGCTGTAGCTATCATTGCTGGTGCTGTTGCTTATGTAATGTCGGAATTTGGAATAATTGCACTTATAAACAAAATCATTTCTCCAATTATGCGACCTCTTTTCGGCTTGCCTGGAGCTGCTGCTTTGGGTGCAATAACCTGTTACATATCTGATAATCCGGCTATTTTGGCTTTGGCTGCCGATGAGGGATTTGATAAATATTTTACTCCTGCCGAAAAAACTGCTTATACAAATTTAGGTACAACTTTTGGAATGGGACTTATTGTAACCGCTTATATGTTAAGTTTGGGAAAAGAATATTTTCCTGCTGTTCTCATTGGAAATATCTCTGCTATCATAGGCGGTATAGTTTCTGTCAGACTTATGATAAGAAGCGGAAAAAAATATTATAAAGAAGACAGAAAATTTAAAGTAGAAAAACCAAAAGATGATCAGGGTGAAATGAGAAAAATCCGCAGTGGAGGAGGATTTGAAAGATTGATGTCCTCTATGATGGATGGTGCAAAATCCGGTGTACAATTAGGGCTTGCCTGTGCATCCGGTACAGTTCTTATTTGTACATTTGTTATGATACTTACTTTTGGACCTGCAGGTGATAACGGTGAATATTTAGGTGTTGCATATGAAGGTGTTAAACTGCTGCCCAGATTAGGAGAATTTTTCATGCCAGTTGCTAAAATTACATGGGGATTTGAATTTTCCGAACTGTTGGCATATCCTTTTACAGCATTGGGTGCAGTAGGCAGTGCAATGGGTCTTACCAAAGGCTTTATTGATTCAGGATTTGCCAATGCAAGCACTGTAGCTGTATTTACAGGTATGGGAATTTGCTGGTCAGGATTTTTAAGCACACATATAGGTATGCTGGATACACTAAAACACAATCATTTTACAAAACAAGCAATAGGTTATCATATTCTTGGTGGTATTGTAGCAGGAATTGCAGCAAACTATCTTTATATGCTATTTTTCTAAAATTTAAAGTCTTACACAAACTTCCAAATTATTTTGGAAGTTTGTCATTTTTTATATGAAGTGAGGAATTAATATGACTGCGTATGTTTTCAGCCTATTGGGAGAATAGGCTGACTAGGTATATTCTCCTTTATTTAATTATATAAAAGGAGATATTATTTAAAAAATGAATAAAATAAAAAAATTAAATAAACTTGCTTTTCCAATACTTTTAAATTATCTTTTATCAGTAATTTTCGAGGTTTTGGATAAGGCTATTATCGGTCATTATTCAGTTAAATCTTTTGGTGCAGTGGGAATTGCAGCCGGAATTATATATGAACTTACAGGTGCAGTGGGAATTTTATCTTCAGCTTTTAATATTACAGCCGCTGAAGAAATAGGAAAACAAAATGAACAAAAATTTATTTCCGCTTTTATTGCAAGTAAAAAAATGGCACTTTATATAGGTTTAGGATTTTCTGTTTTAAGTTTAATAGGAGGCAGATTTTTCTTTGGAAAAGTTTACGGTATATATGGCAACAATTTAAATGAGCTTCTTTCTTATTTTTACCCAGCCTCTCTGACTATGGTTTTAAATTTATTGATATTTCAATATTCTGCGTATTTCAGAAACCGTTTAAATACTAAAATTACTTTTTATGCCACAGCAGTTTCAACTTTGGTAAATTTATTTTTTGATTACAGTTTGGTTTACGGAAAATTTAAAATGCCTCAAATGGGAGTTTCAGGAGCTGCATGGGGCAGTGTTATAGGAC
>JAHHUB010000125.1 GCA_020024175.1 Oscillospiraceae bacterium
AAAATCATATTTTAAGAGGAATATTTATCAGAAACAATGATAAAGGCTGCTTGGTTTGGCGAAACAGAAATTGTTAAATTTTTAATTGAAAATGGAGCAGATAAAAACTATAAAAATAAAAACGGATTAGGATTATTTGAATGTGCAAGAGTGGGTTGAAAAAATATTTAGTGATAGTTCTTTAAAAGATTACTTGAAGTATTAACTACTGAAATTCAATACTAAAGGAGAGATAACTTTATGAAAATTTTTCCTCAAAACTTTCGTCGTTTTTTTACAGAACCACCCAATTCAGTGGAAGAACTGTTTGAAAACATCACAAACTGTATGTATATGATAGACCAAAACTGGCAGTCAAACTGTAAGCCTGCACCAAAAGAAGATATAGAGTATTTGGACAATTTCCTTGTGGAGCGTTTTGGACGGGGTATCCCGGCTTCCTATCGAACATATCTGGAATTAATGGGTGAGGAGGACGGTGGATTGGTTTCTCTGAAAATGGATGATCCCGAGTTTTGGAACTATTTTAAGGGAGATAATATGGCTCAGGGTGCAGTACGCTATATTGAAGATCTGGACAAATATTCTGTTCAATATGAACGAAATACGCAAAAGCCATGCCCTATATCACCGATTTGGAACCTTTATTACACTGCATTTACAGGCTGTGGATGGGGCTTTTCACCCAAAACAAAATGCTCCGATCAAATGATAGAAGCACATGGAATCACTGATTTCTTCTTCACTCCTGATACATTTTCCCAATTTTTATTCTATTGTGTATATGCGTCAATGATTAACCAAATATGGAAAAACAGCACAGAGTTCTATCAGCCAATCTATAAACTTCCATCTGATATTCAGAATACCTGTTTATGTTGGATGTCATTGTCATGTCCACGGGAATGGAGCTTTCCAAATTCGGCTCTGTTGGTCAATTTTCTGAAGGAGATCGAAGAAAGCTGCTGTATTGAGGAATGTTGGTTCAGCAGTCAGAAGGATTTGAATTTATGGAATCCAGATGGCACCTCCTCAGAGTATCTATACGAATTTGCACGCTATGAGGGTTATCAGTCCTTTAATGATCTGTCCCTCTCCATGAAATTTGAACGAGACTGTGAAGAAACAACCATCAGAGCTTGGATTATAAGTCAAGATACAGACTCCATCAGGTGGGTATTCGATGAAATTTCAAAGCGAATCACAGAAATAAAGAAAATGACTGTTAAATATATGAACTAAATAATATCTAATTTAAGGTAAAATTATCCAAAACGGGAAATCTTTTTCAAGGTTTCCTGTTTTTTTATATAATAAAAAATTGACAAGATGACAGGGTTTAATTGTATTTCTTAAATCTAATTATATTTATATTAGCTTACAGATAAATGATAGTTAAGCCATATTTCCTTTACATATTATCCAATATGCCCTATAATAAAGATAATGTGTTGTAATTAATAATTTGGGTTTTATATGTAAAATATGTCAGTTAGGGTAGTTTTTTGTAGGACATCATGGCTGATATATTAAAATAAGTCTAACACTTTCATAAAAAATAAGTTTTACTTAAATTATAAAAATATTTATAGAAACTGTGAAACCTTTCTTTTCAAAACCGTACTTAATAATCAGAAAGGCCTTTTAGATAAACTGTTAGGGGGTGAATGTATGGAGGACTTTCAAATCATTAAACTGTATTTTGCAAGAGATGAGATGGCAATTAAAGAAACCGAATATAAATATGGTTGTTTGTGCTTTAGAATTGCTCATAATATACTGTTTAACATTGAGGATACAGAAGAGTGTGTAAATGATACTTATCTTGGTGCTTGGAATGCAATTCCACCCAAAAATCCCAATAATTTTATGGCATTTATTTGTAAAATAACACGCAATTTGTCATTGAAGCGTTTGGACTACAATATGGCACATAAAAGAACCCCGGAACTAATTGCATCTTTTGATGAACTGGAATGGGTACTATCTGATAATCAGATTGAAGACAAGGTTTGTGATGAGGATATTGGTGCAGCAATCAGTAAATTTCTCAAAACAGAATTAGCTGAAAACAGAAATATATTTATAAGAAAATACTGGTTTTGTGATTCCATAAAAACTATATCAGAGGAATATGGTTTTAGTGAAGAAAAAGTAAAATCCATGCTTTATCGTACCCGAAATCGTCTAAAAGACTATTTGGTGAAAGAAGGTATTGCAATATGAAAAAACCCAGAATTGTAGCTGCAATGGAATATATTGATGAAGATATTATTACAGAAACTATAATATATAAACCTCATAAAAATAAATTTCCAGTTTGGGCAAAATGGATGGTAGCTGCTGCTTGTTTTTGTCTGTGTATAATTGGTGCATTCAAAATCTGGAATCCAGGTATGGGATGTTCTCAGCAAGTCAGGGATTTTTTGGAATCAGACGGAACATTATATTTTAGTACATGGGATAATGGTGCTTACTGCTGGAATATCCATATGGATAAACCTCAAAAGCTGTCTGAAACAGGCAGATTTTCTAAATCAGATTCAGGTATAATACTATACTCCATTCAGGAAAATAAAATATGGGAAGTAAAGGACAATCTGTTGACAACATTGGGAAAAGCTAATGTTGGGGAAATACTTGAAAATCCTTTGCTTATAGGAATTTATGATGATTATGTCTATTGGGGCGGTGAACAGAAAGATTTAGCTGAGTTTACTTCTGGTAATACGATTATCAGAACTTCATTGTCAGACGAACAATCAGAAGAAATAGATAAAATTTCTGATGGATTATATTTAAATTGTCATATTCGTGGAAATATCCTATATTATCATTTAGAAGAGTTTAAAAACTCAAAAGAGAAAATTTGTGCACGGAATTTGACAACAGGGGAAGAAACAGTCTTTAAAGAATTTGTTAAAGGTGATGCAGTACATTCTCTTAAGGTTTATTTCATGGAAAATGATATAGTAATTAGTGATCAAGAGGAAAATAAGCTTTACAGAATGGATTATACAGGTGGAGATCTCATTCTGCTTACAGATTATATACCACAAACCCAGGCCCTGTCTGAGCAAGATGGGAAAATTTACTATATAACTTCATTTGGTGAAAATACATCATATGAATTTTTGAGTGGAAATGGTTTTTACAGTGAAAATATGGTTTCAGTAGACCTAAAAACCGGAGAACTTGAGAAAATTACTGATTTTGATTTAGAAAATGACAATGGCACTGTCAAATATACACTGATTGAACTGGCTATGACAAAAGACGGATTTTATTTTCTTGATCCTAATGCAGGTGTGATGTACCATAATTATATATCACATAATGAAACAGAAATATATCGCAGTAAATAATTACAGTGAATAAATATCCATCGGACAAACCTGTGTATATTTTTATTTTTTTAAAAATCAATAAATATATACTATTTAAACAAAAACATGTTGATATACATAAAAATTATGTTATTATTATATTGTATATATTATAATTTATCATTGCAGGTGATTATATGATTGATTTTAAAAATATTATTTCTGATTTTTGTATAAAAAACAACCTTAAAATTAAAGTTTCTACAAAAATGCCAGTTGGATACGAATTTGCAAATGGTACATTTGACATTGAAAAAAACACACTGTTTTATAATGCTGAAATACTGGCTCAGGCACCTGACTATGAGGCACTTTTTTATTTGTTCCATGAACTCAGACATGTACAGCAGTATAAAATTCCACAGTCTTTTCCAAAAGCAATACAACAAAGCTTAAATTATGTTTTGATGTATGATGGAACTTGTTATAAAATGATAAATGGAACTTGGATAGAATGTAAATTGGATGGTTCAAAGGAATATCTTGAAAATGTTTATATGTGTCAGCCCTACGAAATAGATGCAAACAACTATGCCTATGAACAAGTTAAGAGAATTTATGGTTCTTCAAAAGAATTGGATAAGTTATATTCTTTTTGGATTCCTAAAATAAAGATTTCAGATGATGAGTATATGAAAATCTATGAAATAATTGACAGTAAGATAAATAATATAAAAGATGCAAATTAGCATTTAAGTAAAGTAAACAGAGAAGTCTGCTTATACAATTTGTGAAGGAGCATAAATATGGTATATGGAGCAATTAATGAAAAAGGTGAGCAGTGGTATACACAAATGAGCAAAGTTTTTGAGGCGATTAAGAATAAACAAAAGGATTATAATTGGCTTATTACCAATATAGACTGTGTTCCACAAAAGATAGAGGAACGCTGTACAGGTGATTATTGCTGGCTTACAGGAGAAGAATTAAGCGGAATTGTCAGCGAAGATGATGGGCAATGGGTTTGGGCTGTTCTATCAGGGTTTAATAAAAACATTACTTTGTCAGAAGTGCTGAAATATTCCCAGCCATATGCAGTTGAATATAAAGGATTTTGGAGAAATCCAGTATCAATGCAGCATCCTTTGGCAACTATTGAAATTGTTGCCTGGGATAGTTCACTAACCTTATTTTTTAGCAGTCAAGAAGATATAGTAAAAGATTTTTTAAATTTTTTCTCTTTTAGCGAGGATCTTTCAGCATATAATGCAAAATAAATACAACAATTAAATACTGTAAGACTGACTGTTGACACACCACACTGGTGCAAAAATCAACGGTCTTTTTTATAAAATAAATTAAAAATGAAGTATAAAATTGGTAGTTTGCAAAATATTTAGAAAACTGATTTTTATTTATTGAGTTGTCATTTTAACTAATAAATAGTAAAATATTATATTTAAAAAAAGTCTTTTTTTGCAGAAGAATATTTGGTATAATAATACCAAAATTTAATAATTACAAAGAAAGGATAATATTATATGAAAATAACCGAAGAATGGATTATATCACAAGCACCAAATTCAGCAGCTGTACAAAACGGAAAACAGCTTTCAAAAAAAGGGAATTTTTCCAATCTTGGAAAAACCGAAGATGAAACTTTATTTTGGGGAGATTGTGCCGGAAGCGGTAAAAATCCGTATCATACTTCTATAGATTTTAGCAATGAAAATGCACCTA
>JAHHUB010000126.1 GCA_020024175.1 Oscillospiraceae bacterium
TTATGAGAAAATTTATTTGTACTGTGTGCGGATATGTACATGAGGGAAATGAAGCACCTAATAGCTGTCCTCAGTGTAAAGCAGGTGCTGCTAAATTTGAACAGCAAAAATCCAATGTAGGCGGAATTATTTGGGCTGATGAACATAGAATAGGTGTAGCTGCCGGAGTTGACACAGAAGTTGCCGATGGCATTAGAATGAATTTTGCCGCTGAATGTACCGAAGTGGGAATGTATCTTGCCATGAGCCGTCAAGCTGACAGGGAAGGTTATCCCGAAATTGCAGAAGCATTTAAAAGAATTGCTTTTGAAGAAGCTGAACACGCAGCAAAATTTGCTGAACTTATGGGTGAAGTTCTAAGTGCTGATACAAAAAAGAATTTGGAAACACGCTTTGATGCCGAAGGTGCAGCTTGTAAAGGAAAAAAGAAACTTGCTACCAGAGCTAAGGATTTAGGACTTGATGCAATACATGATACTGTCCATGAAATGTGCAAGGATGAGGCTCGTCATGGAATGGTATTTAACGGATTGCTCAAAAGATATTTTGAAAATAAAAATTAAAGTATATGCTGAAAAGATTTGACATTTGTACAATAAAATTATAAAATGTAATAGAGGCATAAAAGCTTCAAATATATTTAAAAAAGGAATCGGTGAATTACAATGGAAATGAAAAATGCTGAAAACTTAATTAAATTTATAAAAGAAAGCCCCAGTGCATTTCATGCTGTTCAAAATATTAAAAACAGACTTTTGAATGAGGGCATGACAGAACTTAAAGAGCATGAAACATGGAACATTGTTCCCGGTGGAAAATATTTCGTAACAAGAAATATGTCTTCCATTATAGCTTTTAAAGTTCCCGAAAATGATTTTACAGGATTTAATATTGTTACAAGCCACAGTGACTCTCCAACATTTAAAATTAAGGAAAATGAAGAAATAGTTGTAAATGATGAATATGTAAAACTCAACACAGAAAAATACGGCGGTATGATTATGTCCACATGGTTTGACAGACCGCTTTCCGTTGCAGGAAGAATTGTTGTAAGAGAAGGCAATAACTTCATCACAAAACTTGTTAATATTGATAAGAATTTGCTTGTTATTCCAAATGTGGCAATTCATATGGACAGAACAGTAAATGATGGTAAGAAGTACAACCCACAGGTAGATATGCTTCCTCTTATGGGAGATATTAGATGTAAGGGTAAATTTATGGATATGGTAGCAGAATCAGCAGGAGTTAAGAAAGAGAACATAATTTCTACAGATTTGTTCCTTTATAACCGTCAGGAAGGTACTGTTATCGGAGCTAATGAAGAATATATTCTTTCTCCAAAACTTGATGACCTTCAATGTGCATTTTCTTCTATGGAAGGTTTCATCAAATCCAACCCTGAAAAGAGCATTGCAGTTTATGTTGTATATGACAATGAAGAAGTAGGCAGTGGTACAAAACAAGGTGCAGCTTCAACATTTCTTTTTGACACACTTACAAGATTATCCACTGCATTAGGTAAAGACAACAGAGATTACCTCAAGGCTTTGGCATCCAGCTTTATGATTTCCGCAGATAATGCTCATGCTGTACATCCAAACCAGCCTTCATTAGCTGACCCAACTAACAAGCCATATATAAATAAGGGCATTGTTATTAAGTATAACGCTAACCAAAGATATACCAGTGATGCTGTCAGTGCAGCTATTTTCAAAGGCATTTTGGATGACCTCAAGATTTCATATCAAAGCTTTGCTAATCGCTCTGATATAGCAGGTGGTTCTACTTTGGGCAATATTTCCAATACACAGGTTGCTCTTAACACTGTTGATATTGGTTTGCCACAACTGGCTATGCACTCCGCATATGAAACAGCAGGTGTTAAGGATACAACAGACTTTATCAATGTTTGCGAAAAATTCTATAATCTCAGTGTTCGTAAGATTGACAATGATAACTATATAGTAGAATAATTGTGACAGCCCATATTTTCAAGTTTAATATAACTTGTAGAATACAGTATAAATATGGGACATCTTACACAAATCAGCATAATTAATATTTTAAAACAAAATAAAATCGGTTCTTTCTTTAGCGGAGAGAACCGATTTTTGCTTTTATTTCTTATTTTTCTCATAATCTTCTTTTGTTAGAATATATAATTTATCTTCAAATTTTCTGTTTAAAGCAGCAGCATTGTAAATGCTCATTTTATAAAAAGTAAAACCTGATTTTTCTATAACTCTTTGTGAACGGGAATTATGAGTAAAATGACCGCACCAAACTATGTCAACCCCCATATCTTCAAAACAGTATTGTAAAACTCTTTTAACTGCTTCAGGTATTAAACCATTGCCCCAATAATCCTTGGAAAGAACATACCCGATTTCACGCTGTTTTTTACCGTCAAATTCAGAAGAAATATTGTCTGTTTTATGTATACCCAGAGAACCTATAACCTTGCCGCTGTCTTTAAGCTCTAAGGCATAAACATCATCATTTTTTATGAAAGAATTTAAAATGTCTTGAGAGGTTTCTTTATTCTCATGATGAGGCCAACCAGCCATTTCTCCCACACCATCCACACTTGCATACTCGAAAAAATCATCTAAATCTGATTGTTTCCAGTTTCTTAAAATAAGTCTTTCTGTTTCCAATGTTTTCAAATTAATCGTTCCTTTCTTAAATAAAATATAGCATTTTACACACTGGGGATGATTTTGCTAATTATAGCATATAACATTCGTTTATTCAATATATTATTAAAAAAACCACCCATCTAAGGGTGGTAAATTTGTTATATTTCACTTCTGCCTTCCAAAGCTCTGTATAATGTAACTTCATCAGCATATTCAAGATTTCCGCCCACAGGGATACCGTAAGCAAGTCTTGTAACTTTTATGCCCATAGGTTTTAAAAGTTTGGAAATATACATAGCTGTGGCTTCACCTTCAACAGTGGGATTGGTTGCCATGATAACTTCTTTGACAGCACCATCTGACATTCTTGAAATCAGTTCTTTTATGGAAAGTTCATCGGGACCTATGCCATCCATAGGAGAGATAAGTCCATGTAAAACATGATAAAGTCCATGATATTCCTTGGTTCGTTCAAAAGCAATTACATCTTTAGGGTCTTCTACCACACATATGGTGGATTTATCCCTGTGATCATCGCTGCAAACGGAACAGATTTCAGTGTCAGTCAAAGTTTGACAGATACTGCATTTTTTAATTTTGTTGTGGGCTTCAATGATAGCATCGGCAAATTCCAAAGCCTGTTCTTTGGGAAGAGAAAGCACATGGAAAGCCAGTTTTTGAGCGGTTTTTTTGCCTATTCCGGGCAGTCTTTCAAACTGATTTACCAGTCTTTCAAGAGGGGCAACACTATATGCCATAGCTGTTAGAACAAGCCGGGCAAATTAAGGTTGCCTGTGATTTTTTCCATTTCTGCAAGGTGAAGATCTTCAACTTTTCTGATAGCTTCGTTTACAGCTGCCATAATAAGGTCTTGGAGCATATCAACATCTTCAGGATCTACAACATCGGGCTTTATGGAAATTTTCTTAAATTCTTTTTTACCGTTTATAACAACTTCAACAGCTCCGCCGCCTACTGTAACGGTATGTTCCAAAGCTTCCAATTCCTCTTGTTTCTGCTGCATATTTTCCTGCATTTTCTGAGCTTGTTTAATCATGCCCTGCATATTTCCGGCGCCGCCGCCGAAGCCTTGTGGTAATCTTGCTTTCATTTGGTTTTACCTCCATTTAATGTGAGCTAAAATGAGCTCGGTGTAATCATATTTATTAATTAAGCTCTAATCCGTACATTGACGGGTCAAGCTTGTTTATAAAATCATCAAAGGGATCTGTTTTTTCTGTTATATTGTAATCATCATTATTAAAAGGTCCAAGTTTGTAATTTTTACCTGTAACCTGTTCCGCTGCTTCTCTCAGACTTTTTCTGGAAATTTCATTTTTTCGTACAAGCGTCAGGAACAAATCGTTTTTACATTCTATAAGCAGAATGTTTCCACAGGTATATGCCTTAGAGCCATCCAAAGAACCATGGAGCGGTGGATTGGTTCTTTCCAAAACAGCCATTATTTCCTGCCATTGTTTTAAAGGAACAGCATCTTTTTTGATTTTTTCATCTACCTTTACAACAGTGGTGGAGTCTTTATTCTCTTTTTTGGGAACAATAGTAATTCCGTCAGTTAAAAGCTGTTCCACTTTTTTTTCAAGGGATTCAATTCGCTTTAGCAAAATTTCGTCTGTTTCAAAAGAAGTCGCCGTGGAAAGTTTTATTACAGCCATTTCCAAACAAAGGGATTTATTTGGGGAGCCTGTCATGGAAGAAAGTGCCGTTTGCAGTTCTTTTAAAATATTTAAAACACTGTTCATGGGAAATTTTTCGGATTGTTCTTTAATTTTTTCAACTGAAAAACTGTTACCAAAAAAATCATCCTGTTTTCCTGAGGCCTTAAATAGCATAATCTGTCTGAAATGTTCAATTAATTGCTGGCAAATTCTCTGTGGGTCTAAAGTGCCGCTGTAAGCTTGGTCTAAATCCGAAAGTAGAGAGGGAAAATCTTTTTGTGCTAAATGCTCTGCCATAGTGTAAATTGATTCATTTTGTGCAAGTCCCGCTGTGGAAGAAACGATTTCTTCTGTTATATTGCTGCTTTTTGATGAACATATATCCAAAAGAGAAACAGCATCTCTCATACCGCCTTTGGCAAGTCTTGCTATAAGCAAAGCAGCCTTATGGTCAAGCATGAAATTTTCTTTTTCGGCAATATAGTTTAATCTGTCGGCAATATTTTCTGCGGTAAAACGCTTAAATTCAAAGGTCTGGCAGCGGGAAAGTATGGTAGCCGGGATTTTATGAGCTTCGGTGGTTGCCATTATAAAAATGACATGTTCGGGGGGTTCTTCCATAATTTTAAGCAAAGCGTTAAAAGCACTTACGCTGAGCATATG
>JAHHUB010000127.1 GCA_020024175.1 Oscillospiraceae bacterium
AGCATCTGCCTTACAAGCAGAGGGTCACAGGTTCGAGCCCTGTTGTTCCCACCAGTCAAAACCGTCAATATGTTATAACATATTGACGGTTTTTTTCTAAAACTATTTTATCAGTTTTACAAAGAAATAATAATTTGTTTTCAGTAAAAGTTTATATTAATTTATTTAAACTATATTTTCTTTGGCAAATTATTTAAATATAAAATTATCTGACCTGTTATATTCCCAAAATATCTCTCACCACTGCAGATGCAAGCAAAAATCCAGCCGCAGGAGGTACAAATGCCGTACTGCATGGCGAATGTCTGCCATTCGCACCATTTCCTACAGTTTCATTATAGGGTAATTCTGTGGAGAAAACTGCCTTTTGAGATGTAATTCCCCTCTTTTTAAGTTCACGGCGCATAACTCTTGCCAATGGACAGCCAGAACCGGAAGTATCCTTAATATCCCCTAATACAAGTTTAGATGGATCCAAACGGTTTCCTGTTCCAAGACAAGTGATTATGGAGATATTTTTTTCTTTACAGCTTTCTATAAGGTGCAGCTTTGCTGTAACAGTATCTATGGCATCTATTATATAATCAGGATTAAAATCAAAAACAAATGTGCTGTTTTCCGGCAGGTAAAATTCCTTTGATACTGTAATATTACAATGAGGATTTATGGAAAGCAGCCGTTTTTCTGTTTCTTCTGCTTTAGATTTACCCACATTATCACTGCTTGCAATAAGCTGACGGTTTATATTGGTTTCATCTATTTCATCATTGTCCACTATCAAAATATTTCCGATACCGCTGCGGCAAATTGCTTCTGCTGCTGCGGATCCCACTCCACCAAGACCCATTATAACCACACGACTTTGTGAAAGTTTATTAATTCCCTCATCTTTATAAATTGGTCTAACTCTTTTGAGCCAGTTTTCATTCATAAAAATAATACCCCCTTTTATAAAAATAACAAAAGTGATATTTGAAAAACAAATATCACTTTTATTTTATCATATTTTATGTAAATTAACTACATAGCTATTGTAAAGAATCTAATGATAAAGAGAACTGCCAAAACAACAGTGAAAGGCTTAATTTCCTTGAACTTTCCGCAAGCTAATTTAATAATTACATGGGACAAAAGACCAAATGCAATACCATTGGAAATGGAGTATGTAAGAGGCATCATGATAATTGTAAGGAAAGAAGGAATAGCTATTGACATATCATCCCATTCAAGTTCCTTAATAGATGAAATCATCAAAGCTCCTACAAAAATAAGTGCAGGGGCTGTCGCTGCGGAAGGAATTATTCCTACAAACGGAGCCAAAACCATAGCTACCAGGAACATAATACCTGTTACTACAGATGTAAGACCTGTTCTTCCGCCTTCGCCGATACCTGCGGAAGATTCAACAAATGTTGTAACTGTGGAAGTACCCAGCATAGCTCCACTGGTTGTAGCAATAGCATCACACATCAAAGCTTTCTTCATATTAGGCATATTGCCATCCTTATCCAAAAGGTTTGCTTTTTTGGCTGTACCCAGAAGTGTTCCGATTGTATCAAACATATCAACCATTGAGAAAGAAATTACCAGCATAATGATTGTGAATATTGCACTTAACAAATCCTTGCCTTCAAAAAGACTTCCCAAACCGCTAAAGCAGCTAAACAAAGAAACATCGAGGAAATCTTTAAATTGTCCGCCAAAATCAATTTTAAAACTTTCGGGAAGATGTGTAACACCCATAGGAATACCGATAATTGTGCAAACAATAATACCGATAAGAATTGAACCCTTAATGTTCATTTTGAAAAGAGCAGCAATGAGGAACAAACCGATAATAGCAACCAAAGCACCCATAACAGCCGGTCTGCCTTCTGCTGTTTTAATTTGTGAAAAATCTACAAGGCTTACAAATGTTGCAGGGTTGTCCACAACAATACCTGCTGTTTTAAGACCCAAAAATGCCAGGAACAATCCGATACCTGCTGAAATAGCTGTTTTTACATTTGCAGGAATTGCATCTACAATGGCTTCTCTCAAACCAAATGCAGTAATAGCTATAAACAAAATACCGGAAATAAGAACAATACCCAGTGTCTGAGAGTATCCATAACCAAATCCTGCCATTACCGTAAATGCAAAAAACGCATTAAGACCCATACCCGGAGCCTGTGCAAAAGGAATTTTTGCATAAAGACCCATCAGTAAAGTACCTATACAAGCCGCAATACAAGTTGCAAAAAATACTCCGTTGTATACCTGCTGGTAAGAACCGGCATTTACAATATCCGCACCTGTTGCAAGCAAGTCAGGATTTACAAAAATAATGTAAGACATTGCAAAAAATGTTGTAAGTCCTGCCATTACTTCTGTTTTCACATCTGTGTGATTTTCTTTGAGCTTAAAGAATTTCTCCATAGTAAAAAATCTCTCCTAAAATGATTATTTAACAAAGCTCAATCAAAAATACAAACACGTAAAAAAACTCATCTATAGTCACGCGGTTTGCGGCTGCGTGGTAGAGACTTTCGGTCCAATTACCGAATTTATACAGATGATTGAATTTTGTATGTTCATATATTAACATATAATTAACAATTTAAGCAATAGTATAAATGCACAAAAAGTAAAAACTGTGTTTATACACAAATTACAAACACAGTTTTTATTTATTAAGGTTATTCTACAAATTATGTATGTTATTCATCTGTTTCACTGTTTTTTGACATTATTTCATTTACACGGTAGGAAAGTGTCATCATACTGTCAGAAAGATGAACATTCTCCACTGCTATATCGCTGTTATCCAGTGCAAATTCTTTCTGTGAAAAATTCCAAAAACCTTTTATTCCACAGTCAATTAGCAAATCAGCAACTTCTTTTGCATTACATTTAGGAATACAGAGTATAGCTACTGTAGGATGATTTATTTCACAGAATTTTTCCAGTTCTTCCATATTATAAACTTTTATTCCGTTTATATCTCCTATTTCCTTATAATTTGCATCAAATATGCCTATAAGTTCAAAACCTGCATCTTCAAAATCAAAGTGAAGAGTTAAAGCTCGTCCCAAATTTCCGGCTCCAATAAGTATTGTCTTATATTTTTTGTCCAAACCGAGAATTTTGCTTATTTCATCATATAAAGCTTTCACATTATATCCATAACCCTGCTGTCCGAATCCTCCAAAACAGTTTAAATCCTGTCTTATTTGTGAAGCTGTAAGCTTCATCATTTCTGCTAATTCTTTTGAAGATATTTTTGCTATATTTTGTTTAAGCAGTTCTCCTAAATATCTGCGGTATCTTGGCAAACGCTTTATAACAGATATGGAAATTTTTTCTTTAGGCATATTAATCCCTCCCGCCTGTAATAATATTTTAATTTTAAATGAATTAATAACCGAATTTTCCATTCAGTGATTCATCTGTAGCAACAAATTCACTGAGAACATCATAACAGGTATATTCATCCTTAGTATTACGCACAATTACACTTTTTATGCCCGCATTGATTATAAATCTTTCACACATATTGCATGGTTTGGCGTTTTTTACATATTCCCCACTAACTGCTTCTTTTCCAACTAAATAAAGCACTGCCCCCAACATACTTTCACGAGATGCTGCAATAATTGCATTTTGTTCAGCATGAACACTGCGGCACATTTCATAGCGTTCACCTCGGGGTATATTTAATTTTTCTCTCATGCAGTAGCCCAAATCACAGCAGTTTTCTCTGCCTCTGGGAGCACCAACATATCCTGTGGAAACAATTTGATCATTATTTACTATTACAGCACCATAGTTTCTTCTGAGGCAAGTCCCTCTTTCGGAAACAGCTTCTGCAATATCAAGATAGTAATTTATTTTATCGCGTCTTTTTTCTTCCATATTACACCTCATAGCTATATCATAAAAAACTAATTATATATACTATTCTAGAATAAAAATTACTAATGTGCAAGTATTTTTACATTATTTATTTTATTTTTTTTAAAATTATGATATAATTTCATCAATTACAGAATTATTGGAGGAAAAATAATGAGTGAACTTTCAAATATATCCGTTATAAAAGATTTGCTTCATCGCCATGGATTTACATTTTCCAAGGCTTTGGGACAAAACTTTTTAATAAATCCTTCCATATGCCCCAGAATGGCTCAAATGAGTGGAGCTTCCAAAGGTGTGGGTGTTATAGAGATAGGCTCAGGAATAGGCGTTCTTACCAAAGAATTGGCTGAAAGAGCCGATAAAGTGGTCTGTATAGAAATAGATAAACGCCTTTTACCCATACTTGATGAAACTTTGGCTGATTACAACAATATAAAAATTATAAATGATGATGTTTTAAATGTAGATCTTCACAAGCTCATATCAGAAGAATTTAAGGATATGGATGTAGTAGTCTGTGCAAATCTGCCTTATTATATTACTTCACCAATTATAATGTATCTTCTTGAAAATAAACTTCCCATAAATCGCATTACTGTAATGGTTCAAAAAGAAGCTGCTCAAAGAATTTGTGCTCTGCCGGCTACCAGAGATATAGGAGCTATAACAGTGGCAATCAGATATTATGCCGAGCCTAAAATGCTGTTTAATGTATCCCGTGGTTCTTTTATGCCATCTCCCGATGTGGATTCTGCTGTTATAGCTTTGGATATTTTGCCCACACCGTCTGTTTCCGTAAAAAATGAAGAAACTTTCTTCAAAGTGGTAAAGGGTGCTTTTTCTCAGCGAAGAAAAACTGTGGTAAACTGTTTGAGCGGATTTTTCTCAATGCCAAAATCAGATATAACAGATATTCTTAACCAATGTGGAATAAAACCCACAGCCCGTGCAGAAGAACTTACCATGTCAGATTTCGGAAAAATCTCCGATTTACTTGATAACAAATAAACCCAAAGCCATTCTTTTTATATAAAAAGAATGGCTTTTAGTTTTTATAAGCTCATATATTGTTGAAGTGTAA
>JAHHUB010000128.1 GCA_020024175.1 Oscillospiraceae bacterium
TAAACAGTAATAACAACAGCAGCAACAATTACAGTTATTTTCGTAATTTTTGGAAATTTCTAAAATCCATTTGGCAAGATTGGGGCAGATATCATTATAATCAAAGTTTAAACTATTATTAAAGTTAAATTGTGAACAATCATATTTTGTCATTCTCACATAATCGTATTTATACAGCATAAAATCAATCCTTTACAGGCATATTAAGGAGTTTAATCCGAAAGGTCGAATTTCCTCCCTTCCCAAGAAAATATGCTCACCGTTATTTTTATATTATAAGGATTTGCTGTATTTACATATTTAACAATTCCCTTGAATATAAGTGAATTTGTAATATTATCACAGGTTTCATCAGCTTCTATGGTTACCAGGGGGTTATTTTTTATCATATAGGATATTTCCTCAGTGTGGGGTAAATTGATTTCAATTTCTTTTTCAAAAATGAAGTTTTGATTTTCTATTAAAACAGGAGTAAGAGCAATTCTGCCTTCAAATCCACAGGCAAATATAAATTTCCTGTGATTAGCAAACAGTTTTCTGATTTCCTCTTTTGTTAAGTTTTTAAAATTCTGCATTTTATCCTCCGTTTTTTATTACAGTTTTTCACTGTGGTATATTATATGCAATACAATAGTAAAATGTGTTTAAAACTATAAATATATACTTTAATGCAGTTTATTTCACTTGTTATGAAATATTTTTGTGATTTATATAAAATTATCTTGTTTTTTTTACAGATATTAATATAATTATAGATAAGATTTAAATAAAATAGTTAAGAGGTTATAAAATATGAATTTTAGACAATTAGAAGCTTTTGTCAATGTTATGAAAAGCAGAAGCTTTTCTAAAGCCGCAGAGGCTATTTTTATTTCACAACCCACTGTCAGTGTGCATATGGCATCTCTGGAAGAAGAATTGGGAGTTCCTCTTATAATAAGAGCACCTAAAGGGATTATACCTACCGAAGCTGGAAAGATTTTTTATAATTATGCTATGCAGATTATCAAATTAAGAGATAAATCTATAGAAGAAATAAAAAAATTTTCCG
The DNA here is from genome assembly GCA_020024175.1 of Oscillospiraceae bacterium. Lineage (GTDB taxonomy): Bacteria > Bacillota > Clostridia > Oscillospirales > Ruminococcaceae > JAHHUA01. The sequence goes on from JAHHUB010000128.1 coordinate 1,052, forward strand.
ATAGGATTTGTGGTTCTTTGGAAATTGCATCTTCTACAGTTCCAGCTCAATATATAGTGCCTCAGGTGTTGGCTGATATATATAAAAAATATCCCGATGTTACTGTAACCATAAGACAATATGACACTGCCGAAGTAGTGGAAAAAGTCGAAAATATGGAAATTGAAGTGGGAATATGTGGTTCTAAATTTGATAGATCAAACTGCAATTTTACTCCGTTTATGGAAGATGAATTGATGCTTATAACACCAAATACAAAGGAATATCAAAATATTCCCGAAGATAAAATAGTGAATTTATTAAAAAATAAATCCTTTATAGCCAGAGAAAAAGGTTCAGGTACCAGAACAGAAACCGAAAACTGCCTTAATAAAGCGGGAATTTTAATAAAAGACAGCAACATTACAGTTCAGATGGAAAGCTCGGAAAGCATTGTGCAGGCTGTGAAAAACGGTTTGGGTATTTCTGTTATTTCAAAATACTGTGTGGAAGATTATATTAAATTTGGCAGTATTTTAAGTTATGCAATACCACACTGTAAAATGGAACGGACATTTTATATAGTTACAAGAAAAAACAGACCTCTTTCTAACCAGGCAGAGATATTCATTAAAAATCTGTTGGACTTTAAAAATAAAGATAAATAATAAAAAAGCGGACGCATTTGCGTCCGCTTTATTTTACTTTGATTTAAGATAAGTCCATGGGTTTACATGGTTTTTATTAACTCTGACTTCAAAGTGAAGGTGAGGACCAGTAGAAAATCCTGTGGAACCTACTGCGGCTATTTTTTCGCCTCGTTTTACGGTTTGTCCCACAGCTACATATATTTCGCTGGTGTGTCCGTAAAGAGTCTGTATACCACCGCCATGGTCAATAATAATATATTTTCCGTATCCTCGACCCGGTGTATAAGTTGTTTGAACAAAAGCAACTTTACCGTTATTGGCAGCTACAATGGGCTTTCCATAAACGCCGCCTCCTGAAATATCAATACCTGTATGGAAGTCGGAATATCCTCCGAAAGATCTGGGTCCGTAACCTGATGTAATGGTTGTATAACCCGGAACAGGCCATGCAAAGATACCACCTACATAATCACCTACAGAATTAATCTTGGCAAATACATCATCAATTTCCTTCTGCATTTCAGCCAGTTGTTTTTTAACCTTTTGAGCATCTTTTTTATACTGTTCTTCCAAAAGGGATATATCTGCTATCTGCTGATTTACATAGGTCATTTTATTTCCTAAATCATTGTTTTTATCTTCCATTTCTTTTTTGCTGACTTCCAGTTCGGATTTGTCCTTTTCAAGATTGGCTTTGATTTCTTCAATGTTTTTCTTTTGCTCCAGAAGTTTTTTCAGCATATCAGTGTCATGTTCGGAAATACGTCCCACAACTTCCAGTCTTGTAAGAAATTCCGAAAAATTGTCAGCTCCCAAAATAAGTCCCATAGTAGTAATATTTCCGGACATATATATGGCTCTCAGTCTTTGTTTAAAAAGCTCGTAATTGTCCTCAATATTTTTTTGGGTTTCATTTATTTTTTTGGTTTCATTGTCAATATTGTTTGTTAGCAAATCAATTTTTTCGTTGAGCAGGGTAATCTGGTTTTTAGTTAAATCAATCTGCACATTTATCTGTTGTTTTTGATCTACTTGTTTTTCTTTGTCATTTTTTTCTTTGTTGATATTGGCATTGATTTTTTTCTGCTCTTTTTCCAAATCCTCATATTTTTTGTTTAGTTCGTCAAGTTGCTGTTTATAGTCCACACCATAAGATTCAACAGGAGAGGTCTGTGGCAGACAAAGCAATGTAAAACAAAGAACCAACAGCAGTGATATGATTTTTTTTAATCTAAATTTATTATTCATAGCTTAAATCCTCATTTTGACGTCTTTTAGACTCTTAAATATTTGCGTACAAAAATCATACTGCCGCCTACACCGACAAGTGTACCCCCCGCAAGCAATGATAAATACATAGGTAAAGCGACTGTTTTAAATTCTACAAGATTATTTGCAAAAGAATGAAAACTCATTGCATTGTTTACAGTAATCCAGTTTATAGCAAGTTCATATCCTCCCCAAACAAGGAAGAAGGAAATAGTTGCCGATATAATACCAAGCAGACAGCCTTCTATAAAAAACGGAAAACGTATAAACATATCGGTAGCTCCTACCATTTTCATTATGTTTATTTCTTTTCGCTGGTTGAATACTGTAATTTTAATTGTATTTCCTATAATTACTATGGAAACAGCCAGCAAAATGGTTACAATGAACACTCCTGCACAATAAATAGCAGAACGAATATTCATAAGTGTGGTTGCTACATCTATAGGAGCTACTATTTTTTCTATACCTTTGATTTTTTCCAAAGAGGAAACTGTTTCATGGAGTTTGGCAATATCTATTATTTTAAGACGATAGGAATCAGGAAGAATATCTTCATCTTCCAAGCCTTCCAAATAAACGGAATCATCGCCCAAACTATCCATCCATTCTAAAACACCGTCTTTTCCGCTTACAAAATCAAATTTGCTTATGTTATCTACTTTTTTGACCTCTTTATCAATTTTTTCTTTACTTTCCGTAGACAGGTCCATTTCCAGAAAAGCTACTACTTCGTTTTGCTGTTCAACATAACCTAATATACCTGTTACATTTATGGAAAAAAGCATAGATGAAGCTATAAGCAGCATACACGCCACAAGAACGCCAATGGCCGCAAAAGACATAACACGATTTTTATATATGCTTTTAAATCCTTCTTTCAGCAAATACCCGAAACTACTACCGCGCATATTGTAATCTCCTTCTGTTGTCAGCAACGATTGAGCCATTGTCAATGGTAACAACTCTGCGGTTAAATTTTGAAACCAAATCATGTTCATGGGTTACCATTACTATTGTGGTTCCCATTTTGTTAATTTCATTGAGCAAATCCACTATTTCATAAGAAAGTTCCGGGTCAATATTTCCTGTGGGTTCATCCGCAATAAGCAAAGAGGGGTTATGAACCAAAGCTCTTGCAAGAGCAACTCTTTGTTGTTCACCACCGGAAAGATGTTCAGGATATTCACGCAATTTGTTTTGAAGTCCTACCAAATCCAGCACATAGGGTACACGTTTTCTTATATCCTTGCCTGAAACCTGAGTAACTCTCAATACAAAAGCTACATTGTCATATACAGTCATACCCGGAATAAGTCGGAAATCCTGGAATACAACTCCCAATGAACGGCGAAAATTAGGAATTTGACGATGTTTAAGTTTATTTAGCTTAAAGTCATTAATATAAATTTCTCCGCTGGTGGGGTCTTCTTCCTTTAACATAAGTTTAGTCAAAGTGCTTTTTCCTGCACCTGATGCTCCTACTATAAAAACAAATTCTCCCTTTTCAACCTTAAAGTTAACATTTCTCAGAGCTACTGTGCCATTTTCATAAGTTTTTGACACATTAGAAAATTCTATCATCAAAGCACCGCCTCTTTAAAATACATCAATCATTAACAACAACAATTACAGCATTTTAAAAACATTTAAATGCTGTAATTTACTTGAAATTTAATATTTTACAGGGTTAGATGTCAAATATTTCTTAACCATAAGTGCTACCTTGAAAATGATTGCATGGTCAAATTCTCTCAAATCCAAACCTGTAAGTTTTTTGATTTTTTCCAGTCTGTAAACCAAAGTATTTCTGTGTACAAAAAGTTTTCTGGAAGTTTCAGAAACATTAAGGTTATTTTCAAAGAATTTTTGAATTGTAAACAATGTTTCGTGGTCGAGGTTTTCAATAGAACCTTTCTTAAATACTTCTTTCAGGAACATTTCACAAAGTGTGGTGGGGAGCTGATAGATAAGTCTTGCAATACCAAGATTATCAT
>JAHHUB010000129.1 GCA_020024175.1 Oscillospiraceae bacterium
TTCATATCCTGTTCGATGATCTTTTACCAAAGTATAGGGCATAAATGTATAAGTTCTTATCTGATTTCCCCAGCCTATATTCTTTTGGTCTCCTTTTATATCTTCTATTTTATCAAGGTGTTCTCTTTCTTTTATTTCAATCAGCTTTGATTTAAGCATTTTCATAGCTACTTCACGGTTCATATGCTGACTGCGTTCGTTTTGGCAGGCAACTACCACACCTGTGGGAATATGTGTAATTCTTACAGCGGATTCGGTTTTGTTTACATGCTGTCCTCCGGCACCACCGGAACGGTAAGTATCAACTCTCAAATCGTTTTCATTAATTTTAATGTCAATGTCATCATCTATTTCCGGCATAACTTCCAAAGAAGCAAAAGATGTATGTCTTCTTCCTGATGAATCATAGGGTGATATTCTGATTAATCTGTGAACACCCACTTCAGATTTCATATATCCATATGCGTTAATGCCTTCTATAAACATGACAGCACTTTTTATACCCGCTTCCTCACCTGCTAAATAATCCACTATTTTATGTTTATAACCATGTTTATCAGCCCACATGGTATACATTCTGAGCAGCATTTCCACCCAGTCCTGAGCCTCTGTTCCACCTGCTCCCGCATGAAAAGTCAGAATAGCGTTTTTGCTGTCATATTCCCCTGTCAAAAGTGTAGTAAGACGCATTTCTTCAATTTTTTTACATATAGTTTTATAATTTGAGTTGCACTCCTTATATACTTCATCATTTTCCTGGCTTTCTTCCAAAGCAATTTCCAAAAGTGTGATTGTATCTTCAAATAATTCATATAATTCATTATATGAATTTATTTTTTCTTTTATCCTTATAATTTGTTTGTTGATACTTTGGCTGTACTCCAAATCACTCCAAAAATTTTCCTTTTCGGTTTCGGCAGAAAGATTTTTTAAATCTTCTTTCAAATCCTCATATGCGATTGCGTCTTTTAAGTCTTCCAATGAAGGTTTTAGACTTTGAATATCTAATTTAAGCTGTTCTAATAAAAGCATACACATTCTCCATTCATATAGACATGATTTCAATATGTATATTATAATGTAATTACATTCATAATGTAAAGAGAATTATTTATATTTTTCTTAACAATTTATGGTTTAATTTATATACATTATGTTGTATAATAAAATAAAATATTTAATATATCAAGGAGATTTAAAATGAATCTGTTTAAAGGAAAAGAATGTGTTTACTGCCATAAACCCTTTGAGGAAGGGGATGATGTGGTTGTTTGCCCTGAATGCGGTGCTCCTCATCACAGAAAATGCTATGAGGAAAACGGTAAATGTGTATTGGAACATCTCCACGGCACAAGTGAAGAATGGGGAATAAAAAATAAGCTTAACTACTCCGATGTTTCCGACACAAAGGAAAAAAACAATACATTTGATAACAGACACATAGAAGTTCAAAATATTGAAGATATGGACATGAATAAATTTTCAATGTACGGTTTTATGAATGAAAATGATTCAATAGATGATGTCAGTGCAAAAGAACTTGCCACTTTTGTAGGAAAAAGCTCCTACTATTACTTATCAAAATTTAAAAGAATAAAAGAAAACAGCCGTTTTTCATGGAATTTCAGTGCTTTTATTTTTAGTTTTCTGTATTTCTTTTACAGAAAACTGTATAAACAGGGGCTTGCTTTGCTGATTGTATCAGTAATTACCCTAATTCCCACTATGGCTTTGGTAGACAGTTATTCATCATATATAGCTGAAAAATCAAAAGAACAGATTATCACAGTAAACTCCGCCTCACAACTGGCAAATGAATTACTCAATGACACCGAAAATCCCAATTATGAAAAAATCATGTTCTGGATGCAGATGTCAAATATTGCTATGATTATTAATTTTACCGTGCGTTTAGGTATGGCATTTTTAGCCAACAGTATGTATTTAAACCACTGTGTAAAGAAAATTAAATACACCAGAGCTGCTTTGGACAATTACACGGAAAATCCTAATTATCCGATAAGTCTTCAGGTAATCGGTGGTGTCAGTATGCAAAAAGCTTTGATTATTACTATTTGCTATGAACTTGTGCAAATGGCAGTTGGATTTATAATTATTTCCCATCATATTGTTTAATTTAATATACAATATCAAATAACTTAAAAATTTACAAATAAAAAACGGATAGTATCGGATTTTGATACTTTCCGTTTTTTTAATAATTTTATATAATATCGTCTGTAATCCTCTTTTATATTTTAAAAACCGAAAACTTATTTTTTTATTTTAGTGTAACGAATTTTGATTACAGCAACAGATAAAACAATAACTAAAACCGCCATTGGATCTCCCAGCCAAAATACTATCCAGTACATCTGTTTAAAATCCATATATAAAATACCCGCAATTTTAGATAATATCTTAACAACAAAAAATACTATCCATATAGTGTTTACACACAGCATATCTTTTTCATCTATTTGTTTAAGAGATTTGATATTAAAATCTTTTGCTAAATAATGAAGAACACTTTTATGCTGAACTGACAGCACAATAAAAAATACCAGAAAAACTATATTTTTAATAATTGAAGGAATATAATATAATTTTTCTTCCCCAGTAAATATAATTGCTGCTGCCGAAGCTGCCAAACCTATAATTCCGATTATTTTGGAATTTTTCACTTCATTATATTTATGCTTGGAGTATATGACAGAACCAATACTGTATATTATTGAAATTACAGTAGCAGGAATTATACCCACTGTATTGTATACAATATAAAACAAAACTGTAGGTACAACTGTATTACATATAGGTTTAATTAAGTTCATGATAGTTGTTTTTTCTCCTTCATAACTATAATTCCTGTAAAGCTGACATCAAAGCGGGTATAAACTGTTTTTTGCGAGATACCATTCCCTGGATTTTTACTCCGTTATCATAATCTTTTCCAAAAGCTATATGTGTAATTTCCCGACTTTTTCCCCCACAACAAAGTACTATGGTGGATTCTTCAATAATATTTGTCAGCATAAAGAAAAGCATAGTTTCCGGATTTTGCTTATACTTGTTTACCATATATTCCAAAAGTTTAGGCTGCATTTGCTCAAGTCCCGCTTTGCTGACAGATGTGATTTGACCTACACCAAAACTTACTCCCGAAGCAGAGAAAGTTTTATAGTCCTGATAAAAAATTTCTTCAGTGGAGCGTGAAGATAAATCACTTCCGGCTTCAAACATTGCCTGAGCATATTCTTCCACATTTATTTCTGCAATTTTAGCTAAATCCAAAGCCGCAGCTTTATCTATACTAGTACAGGTAGGTGAACGAAACATCAATGTATCCGATAAAATTGCTGAGCACAAAAGTCCCGCTATTTCTTTTGTAAGTTCTATACCGTTTTCCTCAGCTATTTGATAAATTATAGTTCCTGTGCATCCAAGGGGCTGATTTCGGAACAAAACAGGGTTAATGCTTTCAAATCCCCCAAGACGGTGGTGGTCGATAATTTCCAAGATTTCAGCACTTTCAATACCTTCCACACCTTGATTTTTTTCATTGTGGTCCACCATAATAACCTGTTTTCTCTCCATTGCCAAAAACGAACGTTTTGAGATAAATCCCTGATACTTTCCATGTTCATCTACTACGGGAAAATAGCGATGTCTTACTTTTGACATAACTTCTTTTACCTCATCTGTAAAATCACACTGTTCAAAAGCCATTAAATTTTTGCTTGTCATAAAATATTCAATAGGCATACTCTGATTTATAAGCCTTGTTACAGTATAAGAATCATAAGGGCTTGATAAAACTATGCAGTTGTTTTTTCTTGCCAAATCCAAAATAGGATCTCTGGGTTCATTTCCTGTGCATAAAATAATACAGGCTGCTCCCACTTCAACTGCAAAAAATTGCGACTCAAAGCGATCTCCCAATATTACCATATCACCTTTTGCCACATAGTCCAGCATCATTTCCGGAGTGTTGGCACCGATAGTAACTCTGCCACTGTCAAAACTGCCTTTTATATCTCCGCACAGAACTTTGGCATCCAAAGCATTGACTATATTTTCATAGGGGGTTTTGGCATTTGATACAATGCGGTTGTCATATACATCCATATCAGAAGCTGCAATATCCGTCATAGTAATTAATCCAGCCAATTCTTCATTGTTATTGGTTATACACAAAGTTGTAGAGTCATATTCCTTCATAATGCTGTATGCCTGTTTTATGGAAATATTTTTTTTCACTGATGGAACAATTTTAAGCTCAATATCACTTACCTGTGTGCGTACATCTGCCAAATATTCAGGATATTTTACATTAAAATAATCCAAAGCAAAAGCGGTTTCTTTATTTATATCACCTGCTCGTTTAGGTGTGTATTTTTTTCCAGTAATTTTATTTTTTACCCATGCGTATGCAACTGCAGAACATATGGAATCCGTATCAGGATTTTTATGTCCCACAACTATTATTTCTTTTTCGGATTTCATTTTTTTGCCTCCGTTCATGCTAATTTTTTACAATTTTTTAGTGACATAAAGTTAATGTGTAGATTATATCATATAAGATTGATTTTGTGAACTGTTTGGTAATATTTTTTCATTTGTATAAAAATTACCTATTTAATACAGTATCATTTTATTATACTATAACAAAATATATTTTAAAATTTCAGATATTTAATATTAATCACCATATTTTGCTATTTAAATTTGACATTGACGCAAAATTAAATTTCATTTATAATAAAAAGGGAATTTTTTTCTAAATTTATTTAAATTTTAAAAATTTACCATTAATATGTATAAAAAGGAGGTTTTTATGAACAACAAA
>JAHHUB010000013.1 GCA_020024175.1 Oscillospiraceae bacterium
GCATACATTCCGATGAAAAATTAGTAAATGCTGTTTCTGATATTATGGAATTAGAAAAAGATTTGCAGAATAAAATAAGTGCATTAATAACATTGCAAAAAGAAATAACTCAGCATATTGATTCTTTGGAAAACAGAAACTATATTTTAATTTTAAATAAAAGATATATTGATTTTAAAAACTGGGAACAAATTGCCAGTGAAATGCATTATTCTGTATCATATATATTAAGGTTACATAAATATGCACTTATTGCTTTTGAAAAAACACATAAAATGATGTAATCATTTTATTCTAATTAATTATACTTACAAACATAATAGTAAATAATATTGAATAATAATTATAAATGTTATAAAATGCTAATATGTAAAATACAATCAAATCTATCATAAACAGTATTGTTTAAGAACTATGAGGAAATAATCTCGTGGTTCTTTTTTTATTATATAAAAAGGAGATATGCTGCCATGACTGACAAACAAAAGAAATTTTGTGATGAATATCTAATAGACTGCAATGCCACTCAGGCAGCTATCAGAGCAGGATATTCACCAAAAACAGCTTATTCAATCGGAAATGAAAACTTGAACAAACATGAGATTAAATCATATATTGATGACCAACTTCAACGATTACACAATGAAAAAGTAGCTGATGCACAGGAAGTTTTGGAATACCTAACTTCTGTAATGCGAGGAGAACAAAAGGAACAGATATTAAAGTTATCCGGTGACGGTAAACAAAATGTAATTACTATTGATGTATCTGCAAAGGACCGTTTGAAAGCAGCAGGACTTCTTGGGAAACGGCATGGTTTATTTAAAGACAATATATCTCTTGAAATCGAACCTGTTGATATTGTGAATGATTTAAGGGAATAACTCTATGCAAATATCTCTTCAGGAAACTGTGGGAAAAAACTATGCCGACTTTTGGAAAACAAAAAAAAGATACCGTGTAGTTAAAGGTTCCCGTGGTTCCAAAAAATCAAAAACAGCAGCACTCAATATAATTTGCAGACTTTATCAATACCCAGAAAGTAACGGAATATGTGTAAGAAGATATTCAAATACACTGCGTGATTCTGTTTTTTCCGATTTAAAATGGGCTATACATAAATTAAACCTTGACGCATATTTTGATTGCACTGTCTCCCCTATGCAAATTACAAGAATTTCAACAGGACAAAAAATACTTTTCAGAGGTCTTGATGACGGTATGAAAATAACATCTATATCAGTTGATAAAGGTTATTTGTGTTGGGTTTGGTTAGAGGAAGCTTTTGAAATAACAAATGAAGAGGACTTTAACAAACTTGATATGTCAATCCGTGGTGAAGTTCCCAAAGGTTATTTTAAACAAATTACTCTTACATTTAATCCCTGGTCGGAAAATTCATGGCTGAAAGCCCGTTTCTTTGATAAACCTGATAATGATGTTTTTGTCAAAACAACTACCTGGGAGTGCAATGAATGGCTTGATAACGCTGATAAAAATATTTTTCTTAAAATGAAAAAAGAAAATCCCAGAAGATACCGTATTGAAGGTGAAGGAAACTGGGGAATTTCTGAAGGCCTTATTTATGAAAGGTTTAAAATTATGGATTTTGACATAAATGAAATTAAAAAAATACCTAATATAAAGGCTGCCTTTGGACTTGACTTTGGATTTACTGACCCTAATGCTCTTGTTTGTTCATTGGTAGATAATGCAAACAGTAAAATTTATATATTTGATGAATGGTATAAAACAGGAGTTACAAACAGAGACATAGCACAGGTTATCAAGGATAAAGGCTACAGCAGCCAAAGAATTATCTGCGACAGTGCCGAACCTAAATCAATAAAGGAACTGCGTGATTGTGGTATTAAGGCAGAACCTGCAAGTAAAGGCCATGACAGTGTAAATTATGGCATACAGCTTATACAAAACTATGAAATTATTATAAACCCGCTATGCAAAGAATTTCAGAAGGAAATATCAAATTACTGTTGGGCTAAAGATAAAAGCGGAAAACCGACAGATAAACCCGACCATGAGTTCTCTCATGGTATGGATAGTTTAAGGTATGCAGTTGTTAAGGTTATACATCCTGATACCTTTAGCTTTGACTAGTGAAATGAAGGGGGCGAAACCTTGTTTAACTTTTGGAACAGCGAAAAAATGTTTAATATAAAAAATAATCAAATAACAGACATTGAATTTCTTGAAAAGGAAATACAGAACTGGAAAAACAGTCGAGAAAGACAAATGCAAATTAAGGGATATAAATACTACCTTGGAGAGCATGACATCATAAACCGCAAACGTTCCGCCATAGGCGAAAATGGAGAACTTGAAGAAATTACAAACATACCAAATAACAAAATTATAGATAACCAATACACAAAGCTTGTTAATCAGAAAGCTAACTACTTATTTGGTAAACCTATCACTATTGAAGATGACAATAAAACTTATGTAAACCTTTTAAATAAATATTTTAACAAGCGATTTATGCGAACTATGAAGAACTTAGCCAAGGCAGCCATTAACAATGGTATTGCTTGGCTCTTTCCTTTTTACAGCAGCAACGGATTATCATTTAGAATTTTTCCGGGCTATGAGATACTTCCATTCTGGTTTGACAATGAACACACCCAGCTGGAGTTTGCAATAAGATTATATTTGACAAGCGGATATGAGGGCAATAAATCAGTTGAAATGGAAAATGTCGAAATATATACCACAAAAGGCATATACAAATATATTTTAAAAGACGGCAAACTGATTCCGGACTACGATAGCAACGGGGAAAACCAATATTTTTATGTAACTGTATCAGATGACAAAAATGCTTACACACTAAACTGGCAACATATTCCCCTTATAGCTTTTAAGGCAAACGAATCGGAAATTCCTTTGATAAAAAGAATTAAATCTCTTCAGGATGGGCTAAACGAACTGCTCTCTGACTTCCAGAACAATATGCAGGAGGACTGCCGAAACACCATACTGGTTTTAAAAAACTATGATGGAACAAATTTAGGCGAATTCAGAAAAAACCTTGCAACCTATGGAGCTGTTAAAGTTCGTTATGACGGTGAAACCAAAGGTGGTGTGGAAACACTTGAAATTTCAGTCAATTCTGAAAACTATAAAGCAATCATAGATATTTTCAAAAAAGCTATTATTGAAAACGGTATGGGTTATGATGCTAAAAATGACAAGTTGGGAACTGCTCCCAACGAAATGAATATACAGTCCATGTATTCCGATATTGATTTGGATGCCAATGATATGGAAACCGAATTTCAGGCTGCATTTGAAGAATTATTGTGGTTTATTAATGTTTATTTTGCCAATTCCGGCAAGGGTGATTTCTTTGACGAAACTATCACAGTTATTTTTAATCGGGATATGATGATGAACGAAGGAGAAATTATCAATAATTGCAGAAATTCCGTTGGTATTCTTTCCGATGAAACTATAATTGGACAACATCCCTGGGTTGATGATCCTCAGCTTGAAATGAACCGTTTAAAAAAGCAAAAGAAAACCGAACAGGAATATAATCCTTTTAATGATACCTCTCCCCTGTCAAATAACGGTGATGAATAATGAAAAACAGCAAATATTGGGAAGAAAGATTTTTACAACTTGAGAAAGCTCAAAACAAAATTTCGACGGAAACATTAAAGCAAGTCATAAAATGCTATGATAAAACTCTGCTGGACATAGAATACAAAATAACATATTGGTATGAGCGTATAGTCCATAACAACGATATATCTTTCGCAAATGCAAGGCAGTTCCTTTCAAAAAGCGATTTGCAGGAATTTAAGTGGGAACTTGAAGATTACATAAGATACGGCAAAGAAAATTCCCTAAATCAAAAATGGATTAAAGAACTGGAAAACGCTTCAGCAAAATGGCATATAACAAAACTGGAAAGTCTTAAAATACAGCTTCAAAACAGCTTGGAAACATTACAAGCCAATCAGTTGAAAATTGTAACAGAGGCTGTAAAAGAAGTTTATAGGAGCAATTACTATCATGCAGCATACGAAATTCAGAAGGGCTTTGAAATAGGATGGGACATTGCCTGTGTTGATAACACAATGCTTAATAAGATTATTTCAAAACCATGGGCTCCTGATGGCAGAAACTTTTCAAGCAGAATTTGGGAAAATAAAAATAAGCTTGTAAACGAACTTCACAAAACCTTAACTCAGTCAATTATGCTGGGTGAGGACCCTCAGAAAGTCATAAACCATATAGCTAAGACCTTCGGCGTTTCTAAACGCAACGCAGGAGCACTTGTTATGACAGAAGAATCTTTTTTTGCAAGTGAAGCAAGGAATAATTGCTTTAACGATTTGGAAGTCGAGCAATATCAAATTGTTGCCACTTTGGATATAAAGACCTCTGAAATCTGTCGGGAAACGGACGGTAAGGTATTTTACCAAAAAGACTATAAATCAGGTGAAACAGCCCCTCCCTTTCATGTTAAATGACGCAGTACCACTGCTCCTTATTTTGAGGACATGAAAGGTCTCGGTGAAAGAACAGCCAAAAATTCAAAAGGCGAAAATTATCGTGTACCTGCTGACATGACATATAAACAATGGTATGAAAAATATGTTAAATCAAACCCCGAAGAACTGCTGGCAGAAAAAATGCACTGTAACCGCTCAGCTGACAAGAAACAGTTTGAAAATTACAGGGCTGTACTGGGCAAAGATATTCCTGAAACTCTTGAAGATTTTCAGAAAATGAAGTATAATGACAATGAGTGGTGGAACTTTAAAAAAGGTAATTACTATATTCGTTCAAAGCTTCAATCGGGAGATTTCGGGAAAATAATAAATCCCGAAAAGCAGGCTCCCCACAACGAAAAAACCAGAGTAGAAGGCAAAAGTTACCTATACGGCGGAAACGAACTGGCACAGGAACTTTTTGATAAGTATGCAGGTACCGGTGAAGTATCTAAAGGTCCCAAAGGATATGAGGGCATTAATAAGGAAATTTGCATAGCTGACAGAATTATCGGTATAGATTATAATACCAAAAAAGAAACCAATATGTTCAAAATCCACCATTCCAAAAACAGAACTCATATTGTTCCATTTATACCTAACGAAGAAAGGATGAATAATATATGATAACCGAAAAAGAACTGGATAAATATTGGGGCAAAAGAGTAAAAATTATATGTGACGACGGCTGGAATGTTACGGGAAAGCCGTATGGATTTACAGATAAACTCAATGACCCTGCAGAAAAAGATGTTTTGACATTTCGCAGTGATCGTAACGGATTATACGAAATTTATCTTGAAAATATAAAGGAAGTTATTATTCTCAACGATTAGATATCTGTCTTTATAACACCAAAGCCATGATATAATTCCAATTTAATAAAGCTTATCCCTTAAAAAGAGAAAAGACAACCGAAAGGCTGCCTTTTCTCTTTTATTATATAAGCCCATATTACCCCTATCAGCAAATTGCTTTAAAAAGAGGTTTGAACAATGAAAATCAAAAATGACATCAACATGATGTATGAACTGTACTCGGAACAAATGGAGCAGGCAAAATACGAAGTTGCCATATTGGATGGAATGAACCAAAAAGAGCTTGCAAAGAAAATGGGTATATCCGAAGACGAAGTTAAACGTCAATGTCTTAAAATGTTCGGCACATCATTGGTTCAAAAAGCAAGAGAACTTATGCTTGATTCAATCAAATAGTTTTTAATCTCTGCGTATTTTGAGTCCCGCCTTTTTGGTATTGCAGGCGGTAAAAAACAAGATTCATTGGTGGTTCGTAACCCACCGAAAAAAACGGAATGAATACAAAATAACATATAGAAAGGAAGTACAAAATGAACAAAGAAGAACTGATTAAAATAGGACTTACCGAAGAACAGGCGCAAAAGGTTATGGTTTCTCTTGACGGAAATTTTGTTACTAAAACAAGATTTAACGAAGTCAACGAAGAAAACAAGACCCTTAAACAGTCCATTTCTGATAGGGACAAACAACTTGAAATCCTAAAAAAAGAAAACAGCGATAATGAGGGACTTAAACAGCAGATTGTGGATTTACAAAAACAAAATGCCGAACAAAACAAAGCTCACGAAGTAGAAATGTCAAAACTCAAGCTTGATAATGCTGTTGAAACAGCACTTATTACAGCAGGTGCAAAGAATACCAAAGCAGTAAGAAGCCTTTTTGAAGACGACAAAATATCCCTTGGTGAAGACGGCTCAGTAAACGGCCTTAAGGAACAGATTTCCGCTATTCAAAAATCTGACCCATATATGTTCACTGAAACAAAGACAAATACCAAAATCTTTAAAGGATTTAACCCGGGAGCTTCCGGAGATACAAAACCCACAACAAAGGTTGATATGTCAAAAATGAGCTTTGAGGAATTGACAGAATATATTGAAAACAACCCCGAAGCTGTAAACAACTAGAAAGGATGATATTATAATGGCAAAATTTGATGCGAAAAGCTTTAATGAAAAGGCTTTTGGAACATATATGAATGCTGTTCCGGATATAAAACTCAATAAACTGCGACAGTCTAAAGCAGTTGTGGGAGATGAACGACTCCGTGAAACATTTAAAAACAACACTCAAACAGGAACAGCTTATGCAGTTCTCCCCTACTTTGGTCTTATAGGTGGCAATGCCCAAAACTATGACGGTGTATCCAGTCTGACTCCCGAAAAAACAACCTCTTACGAACAGGGAGTTTTCACCTACGGCAGAATGAAAGGCTGGACAGAAGCCGACTTTAGCTATGATATAACAGGCGGTGTAGATTTCATGGAAAATGTCAGAAATCAAATAAATCGCTATTGGAACAGTGTGGATCAGGATATTATGCTTAGTATTCTTAAAGGCGTTTTCGGCATGAGTAACACAGGCTCAGGAAAAATCAAAACATCCAACAAAGAATTTGTCGACACTCACACCTGCGATATTTCTCAGGAAGGCGACACAGCTACAACCGACTCCATGCTCATTGACGCAACCACACTTAACACCGCTATTCAAAAGGCTTGTGGCGACAATAAGCAAAAATTCAGCCTTGTGATTTGTCATTCTGCCGTTGCTACTCATCTGGAAAACCTCAAACTGCTTTCCTACCTCAAATACACAGATAAGGATGGCATTGAACGCGATTTGGAAATGGGAACATGGAATGGCAGACTTGTTATTGTTGATGATTCCATGCCTGCTGAACAAAAGGCAGGAACTCACCCTCACACTCTTTACACTTCATATATTCTCGGTGAAGGTGCTATCGGATTCGAAGATGTGGGTGTAAAAGTACCTTACGAAATGGTGCGTGACGCTAAAACAAGAGGCGGAGAAGACACTCTTATCAGCCGTAAACGTCATGCTGTAAGTATCGCAGGTATTTCCTATCTAAAAGCCACTCAAGCTACAAACAGCCCTGAGAACACAGAACTCGAAAGCGGTCTTAACTGGTCTCTTGTAAACAATGGCACTGATACTATTTCTCACAAGGCTGTTCCGATTGCAAGAATTATCTCAAGAGGATAATATGGACGAAATTTTTACAGAAGTATCAGAAAGACTGTCTGCTTTGGGGTATAAGGATATCTCAAATGAAGAAACTGTGCTTCACTACAATATCAGAAAAGCTGAAGATATACTCAAAAATAAAACCAATCAGATTTCTGTTCCCAACGGATTAAAAACCATATGGATTGATATGGCTGCAGGAATGTTTTTGCAGGATTTGAAACAGATAGGAAAACTCATATCAACCGATTTTGACTTTTCCTCTCCTGTTAAATCCATCACCGAAGGCGATACTTCCGTAACTTATGCTCTGTCGGAGTCCGTATCTCCTGCCGCCGAATTTGAAAAAATGATAAATTATATGATTAATCCCTCCGAAGAGATTATCGCAAAATACAGAAAGCTGGTGTGGTAATGATTCACGGAGATGCACTTAAAAAGCTGTGGACAGGCATATGTGATGTTTATGTCAAAGAGCAGGTTAATAACACTTTAAACGGTGTTACGGAATTTAAGGAAGTTTTAAAAATTAAAGGACAGCCGTGCAGGTTGTCCTTTTCTTCTAACAAAATCGCCGAACAATCGGGTGCTACGGGTATTTCGCAGAGCATAAAGCTCTTTATTGACAATAGCTTAAATATCCCTGCTGGGTCAAAAATTGTGGTTACGCAGAACCAACGAACGGAAGTATACAGTCAATCAGCACCACCTGCTGTATATTCAACTCATCAAGAAATAGAGCTCAAATTATTTGAAAGGTGGGCTTAAACTATGGGAAAGTGCGGAAATGTTGATTGCTCGGGGCTTATAGAGCTTAAAAAAAACCTTGAGAATCTCACAAAAACAGACACGGAAGCTATTTGCAAAGATTGCTCCAAAGAGTTAGCAGCAAGGCTTTTGGCTTTGGTTATACCCGCTACACCAGTTGGTATATATCCTAAAGACAGCGGAAAATTGGGCGGAACTTTAAGACGAGGATGGACAGCAAGTGCAGACACAACAAATGCCACCAAACAAGCTATGTATGAAAACCTCTTTGGGAGTGACCAAAAAGTAAATAAAAAAGATATTGTTGTTATGAAAAAAGGCAATGTCTATATCACTATAATCAAAAACCCTGTGGAATATGCAATATATGTAGAGTATGGGCACAGAACCAGAGGTGGAAAAGGCTGGATCCCGGGACAACATTTTTTAACTATTTCTGAAGAAAAATTAAAAACAATAGCTCCTAAGGTTTTGGAAAGAAAATTAAATAAAAGATTGAAGGAGGTATTGGGTGGTACAAATTAATATTAAATCAATACTGGATGGTATAACATTGACACTGAGAAAAAATTTTCCTGATTGTCAGATACATACGGAAAAGGTAGAACAGGGGCTTGCAGAACCTGCTTTTATAGTCTGTGCTGTAATGACAAAACGTTCTCCGATTAATATGAATTTAACCAGGCAAATTCCCAGATTTAACATCACCTATATACCATTAGAAGGATTAAATGAATGTTACCAGGTACAAGAAACATTATTAAACATACTGGAAATAATACCTCTGTCCCAAGGCGGAAGTATAATCGGTCATGATATCAGTTGTCAGATATCGGATGAAATGCTGAATTTAAGCATTTCTTATAACCATAATCTTTTTGGAAAAGCAGAAGAAATATATATGGAAACCGAAAAGATTATTCAGGAGGCATAATATGAAAAAAGAACAAGAGGAAAAATATAATAAAATGCAGTTGATTAAATCTGAAAAATATTTATATCAGAAAGATTTAATCAGTGCAGTTTTAGAAGATAATAAGCAGTACACTCTTACCGAAGTTGATACTGCTATTGAAAATTTCAGAAAAAGGATGGTGAAATAATATGGCACTGGGTGGAGGTGTATGGCTATCTCAAAATAAAGCCCTTCCTGGATCATACATTAATTTTTCAAGTGTACATAAAGCAACAGCAGTATTGTCGGAAAGAGGTTATGCTGCAATGCCTTTAATGCTTGACTGGGGTCCCGATGACACTATTTTTACAGTTACAAATGCTGATTTTCAAAAAAACAGTCTTAAAATTTTCGGACATAGCTATGGTGACAAAGAGTTGCTTCCATTGCGTGAGCTTTTTGAAAACACTCAAACACTTTATGCTTACAGACTTAACGGAGGTGGAGTTAGAGCTTCAAATAAATACTGCGAAGCTAAGTACAGCGGAACTGTCGGAAACAAAATATCAGTGGCTATAAACAAAAATGTTGACAATAACAGTTTTTTTGATGTAATTACTATCAAACAGCAACAAACTTTACAACGGAGAACTTAAAGTAAATGTAAATTTCACTCAGGCACAGCTTGTAAAAGCTATTGAACAAGGGCGTTTTATTTTACACAGTGTAAATGAAAATGTCCGTACTTTGGATGATATAAATTCCCTTACTACCGTAACAGATACCAAAGGTGATGTGTTTAAATCAAACCAAACTATAAGAGTCTGCGACCAAATTGCAAATGATACCGCCGTTGTGTTCAATACCCGCTATTTAGGTACAGTACCAAATGATGCAAACGGAAGAATGGCTTTGTGGAATGATATTTGCAAACTGTTGCAAAACTTGGAAAAAATAAGAGCTATTGAAAATTTTGACACAGATACTGTAACCGTTACACAGGGCGACACCAAAAAAGCTGTTGTATGTACAGTTAAAAACTTAAATATTGTAAATGCAATGGCACAGCTTTATATGCATGTTATTGTAATGTAAGGAGGTTAATTTATATGGATATTGTAAAAACAATGTATGGGCAGGATGCTGTTGCAGGTGTTAAAGGTTCTGCATATATAACCATAAACTCTGAAAGATTTTTGCTTATGCAGTTAAAAAGCATTAAAGCTGAAGCTAAAATTTCCCTGAAAGAATTAGGAATACTGGGAAGTATCGGAAAAAAACATAAAGCCGGAACATGGAGCGGCTCATGGAGTGCTTCAGCTTATTACAATATGCCGATTTTCCGCAAAATGACACTTGAGTATAAAAGAACAGGACGGCTCCCCTATTTTGATATACAAATTGTCAATGATGACCCCACATCGGCAGCAGGCAGACAAACAGCTATTTTAAAAGAGTGTCTGTTTGATGGTGGTATTTTAGCAACAATGGATGCTGAAAGTGAAGCTTTGGAGGAAGATATTTCAGGAACTTTTGATGACTTTGAACTTCCGGAACAATTTAAACTTCTGGAAGGTATGATTTAAAATATAAAAAGGACAGGTGATATTTATGTCAGCATTTTCAAAATTTATGAAACAAAATAAAATTTTAAGAGAAAACACAGGTTATCCTGCTACTAAATTTCTAATTGATGAAAACGGAGAACCACTTAAATGGATTATTAAACCGCTTACATCCAAAGAATATGATAACATTCGTGATCAATGTACCTATGATGTTCCTGTAACAGGCAAGCCCAATATGATAAGACCAAAAGTCAACACATCAAAGCTCCTTGTTAAACTTATCTGTGCATCAGTTGTTGAGCCAAATCTCAATGATAAACAGCTTCAGGACAGCTATGGGGTTATGTCTGCTGAGGAACTTATTCAGGAAATGATTGATGACCCCAGTGAATATTCGGATTTTGCCGCATTTATTCAGGAATTTAACGGTTTTACTACTCTTGAAGAAAAGGTAGAAGAGGCAAAAAACTAATAAATGAAGACAGTGAAGCCTCTTATGTCTACTACTGTCTTCATAAATTACATATACTTCCCTCCTATTATGCTGCTATGGATGAAAATGAAAAAGCATTTATAATCGCAGCCATACGAATAAGAATCGAAAAAGAAAAGGAAGAAATGAAAAAAACACAGAAAGGGAGTCGCTAAATTATGTCTGATATTCGCACTCAACTGAAGATTATAGACAAAATGTCTGCCCCTTTATATAACATTACATCTTCTGTTAATCAGGTTATAAGTTCTCTTCAAAATGTTGACGGAGCAGTTAACCAAGCTTTTGACCCTACTCAATTTGACGCCGCCCAAATTTCTATTGACCATGCAAATGCTGAAATTAAAGATATGATTGATAATATGGAGCAAGGTTTTCAGTATCAGAATAATTTTAACAGAGAGATAAATGAAGGTTCCAAACAGCTTGATACATTTATAGGAAAGCTTACAGGAATGGGAATAGCAATGGCGGGAGCTTTTGGCATTAAAAAGTTAGTAAGTTTATCTGATGAAATGACAAATACAACTGCAAGACTTAACATGATTAATGATGGTCTGCAAACTACTGAAGAACTTTATGACAAAATATTTGCCAGTGCTCAAAGAGCAAGGGCAGACTTTGCCGTAACTGCTGATACGGTTGCAAAACTGGAGCAAAGAGCAGGAGCGGCTTTTGGTTCTAATGATGAAGCCATTCTATTTGCAGAAAATCTGAATAAACAATTTGTTATAGCAGGTGCATCACAAGCAGAAATGCAGTCCGCAGCCCTACAGCTTACACAGGCTTTAGGTTCAGGAGTTCTTCGAGGTGATGAACTTAACTCCGTATTTGAAGCAGCACCAAATATAATACAGACTATTGCTGATTATATGAATATACCTATTGGGGAAATAAGAGCATTAGCCTCTGAGGGAAAAATTACTGCAAATACTGTAAAAAATGCAATGCTTGCTGCAAGTGACACTATCAACCAACAATTTGAGCAAATGCCTATGACATGGGCACAGGTGGCTACAATGGCAATGAATAATCTGCTTTATGCAGCACAGCCTTTGTTAAATGCTCTTAATTTTATGGCTCAGTACTGGGAGGTATTTGAACCCTTGGTTATAGCGGGAGCAATCGCTCTCGGTCTTTATACAGCTGCTTTGATGGTACATAACACTGTTAACATGACTTCTTCAGCTTTAAAAGCCATACATTCGGCTCATCTCATGTTGGTAACAAGTGAAACTTTTAAGGCAACTGCAGCACAATATGGTTTTAATGCAGCTCTTCTTGCCTGTCCTCTCACATGGATTATCGGTGGAATTATTGCAATTATAGCTATCATTTATTTTGTTATAGCTGTAATTAACAAAACACAGGACACAACTATAAGTGCAACCGGTGTAATTATTGGAGCTGTTTATTCAGTTTTTGCTTTTTTGTGGAATATAGTAAGTGCATTTATAAATTTCTTTGCAAATGTATGGATTGACCCTGTTGGTGCTATTGCAAGACTTTTCGGAGACCTTGCTGATAGTATTCTTGGTTTACTTGAGCTTATTGCAAAAGGTATAGATACAGTATTTGGTTCTAATTTACAAAATTCTGTTTCAGGCTGGCGTTCTTCCCTTGTAACATTTATAGAAGATAAATTCGGCAAAGGTATTGAAATAATACCAAAAATAGATTATATGGAGGCATATGACACAGGTTATGGATATGGAAAAGATTTAGATAATCAGGTTAAAACATTTTTCGGTTCAAATCTTGATATGAAATATGGTGATTATTTTGACAATATGGACTACAACATTGGTGATATAGCCGCTAATACAGGCAGCGTGGCCAATACTCTGACAGATACAAAAGAGGATCTTAAATATCTTAAAGATATTGCTGAAAGAGAAGTTATCAACCGTTTTACAACTGCTGAAATTAAAATTAATCAGACAAATAACAACAGTATATCCTCTGATATGGATATTGATGGTGTACTTAGCAAATTTAATAAAGATTTAACTGAAATACTGGAAACAGCAGCGGAAGGAGTGCATTAATATATCATATTATTTTTATTTAGGTCAAACTGAACTTCCTGTTTCACCTTCTAAAATTGAAATAAAGATAAAAAATAAGAACAAAGTTATTAACCTTATTAATGAAGGTGATGTAAATATTCTCAAGCTGCCAGGGCTTACCGAAATATCATTTGACATATTATTGCCACACAGAAATTACACATTCACAAATTCCCGCATAAATACTTCATCATATTTAAAAAAGTTGGAAAGTCTTAAAACTTCCCGTGTCCCCTTTCGTTTTATTGTTTCCAGAACATCACCTTCTGGTGAAATGTTATTTAACACAAATATGCAAGTGAGTTTGGAAGAATATAATATTTCCGAAGATGCCGAAAATCTTTTTGATGTTATTGTAAAAGTAAAGCTTAAACAATATAAAAATTATGGACTTAAAACCGTAAAAATTTCCAATGAAAAAAACAAAGCACTATCATATCAAAAAGAACGCAGTACCGAATCTGCCCCTAATAACAAAACATACATTGTAAAAAAAGGGGACTGTTTGTGGAATATTGCAAAAAAAGAAATGGGAAACGGAGACAGTTTTAAAAAAATATATTCAGCAAATCAAAAATTGATTGATAAGAGAAACGAAAACACAGGGTACCCTGTTTATACAATTTACCCAGGACAAAAACTTATAATTCCGAGGTAAAAAATGAAGTATGAATTATTAATACAATCCGGGAGCAAACTTTATTCACCCTCTGTTTGTGATGAAATAACCTGGTATACAGAACGAAAAGGAGTTCCCGGTAAATTAACTTTTAAAATTATAGCAGATAAAAATTTGAAAATTGAAGAAGGCTCTGCTGTACGCCTTAAATTAAATGGAGAAAAGGTTTTCTTTGGGTTCTTATTTCAAAAAAATAACGGCAAAGACGATATAGTCAGTATAACCGCCTATGATCAAATCCGTTATTTGAAAAATAAAGATACCTATGTTTATACAGATAAAACAGCAACAGAAGTAATACGCATGATTGCTGATGATTTTAACTTACAGTGTGGGCAATTAGATGATACCAAATTCAAAATAGAATCCAGAGTAGAAGACAACCAAACATTATATGATATGATTCAAAATTCCCTTGACCTTACCTTACAAAACAAAAAAGAAATATATGTATTATATGATGATTTCGGCAAACTTACTCTAAAAAATTTAAAAAACATGAAAGTAAATATACTCATTGATGAAAACACCGGGGAAAATTATGAATATAAATCAACCATTGACGGACAAACATATAATAAAATCAAACTATGCTATGAAAATGAAAAAACAGGTAAAAGAGAAATATATATAACTCAAGATGGAAGTCATATAAACAAATGGGGTGTACTTCAATACTTTGAAACAATAAATGAAAAAACAAACGGACAAGCTAAAGCTGATGCTTTACTCAGTTTATATAACCGTGTAACACGAAGCCTGAGTTTAAAAAATTGCTTTGGAAATATCAAAGTAAGGGGTGGAAGTTTAATTTTTGTATCCCTTGATTTAGGTGATATAAAAGTTAATAATATGATGCTGGTTGAAAAATCTACTCACAGATTTAAAGAAAATGAACATTTTATGGATTTAGATTTAAGAGGTGGTGATTTTAATGTCTGATTCTTCGGAAATTGCACAAACCATTAAAAAGATAATAAAAAATACTATAAATTCATCCATGCTTTCGGGTCTGTATTTCGGCAAGGTTATAAGTGTTTCCCCATTCAAAGTAGAAGTTGAACAAAAAATGACACTTACAGAAAAACAATTAGCATTCAGCCGAAATGTTACTGACTATGAAACAGAAATATCCTTTGATGATCCAAATATTTATCAAGATACTGAAATAAAAAATTGCACCATAAAAGGCAATATTATATATAATGCCATGTCAAAAAACTGTGATATAAGTCAAAATACAGCTGCTATAAAATTAAAATTTGCCAATGCCAAAAAAATTAAACATAAGGTTACCATATACAATAAACTTAAAGTCGGTGATTTTGTAGCACTTTTGCGGGAACAGGGTGGTCAAAAGTATTTTATAATTGATAAGGTGGGGATATTATGATTCCTAAAACATTATTACTAAATAATAAGGATGATTTTGAATTTGAAAATCCATCTACAAATACTTTTAAATTTCATATAGAAGATGACACCATAATCGGTTTTACCGATGAAACAGAAGCCATGAAACAAGCTATTTACCTTATTTTAAACACCGAAAGATATAAATATCTCATATACAGCTGGAATTATGGAATAGAACTTCTTGATTTATTCGGAGAACCTCTCCCCTATGTTATTCCTGAACTTGAAAGACGAATCACAGAAGCATTAATGCAGGATGACCGTATTAAGTCAGTAGATAATTTTAATTTTGCTCATAAAAGAAATAAAGTTTTCTGTGAATTTACCGTACATACCGTTTTTGGCGACATAAGAATCGAAAAAGAGGTGATTATATGATAATCGAAACAGTTCTGAGAAACACAACTTTTAATGTATTACTTGACAGAATGATAAAAAAAGTCAATGAACAAAATTCAAATATTGATACCCGAGAAGGCAGCATAATTTACAATGCTTTAGCTCCTGCCGCTGTTGAACTTCAAAATCTATATATACAACTTGAAGCAATTTTGCATGAAACTTTTGCTGATACAGCCTCAAGATATTATTTAATAAAACGGGCAGCAGAGCATGGAATTTATGTTATGCCTGCTTCTAAAGCTGTCAGACAAGGAGTTTTTAACAAGGAAATCCCGTTGGGGTCAAGATTCAGTCTTAATATATTAAATTATAAAACCATTGAAAAGCTATCACAAAGTGATGGCTTATTTTATTACAAAATGGAATGTGAAACCCCTGGAGATGCGGGAAATACCGAATCAGGACAACTTATCCCCATTGAATATATAGAAGGTCTTACTAAAGCAGAACTTACTGATGTTTTAATTCCGGGTGAAAATGAAGAAGAAACCGAACATTTAAGAAAAAGATATTTTGATTCCTTAAATTCGCAGGCCTTTGGTGGTAATATAGCTGATTATATACAAAAAGTTAATTCTATCCCAGGTGTAGGAGGAGTTAAAGTCATACCTCACTGGAAAGGCGGCGGAACTGTTAAACTTATAATAATAGATTCTGATTATCATACACCTTCAAATTATTTAATTAATACTGTACAGACTATTGTTGACCCAACAGTTAACCAAGGTAAAGGCTACGGAACTGCTCCCATAGGTCATATTGTAACAGTTGTAGGCTGTACGGAAATGCCGATTAACATAAGCCTTAATCTTGTTTTTAAGATGGGATTTAATTTTAGTTTAATGGAGTCAGTTATAAATAGAACCATATTGGAATATTTTGATGAACTTTCTGCTAAATGGGATTCATCTGATGTAATAGTAATTCGTATAAGTCAAATCGAAACCAGACTGCTTTCTTTAAACGGAATTTTAGATATAGCTGACACAAAAATCAATGGTCAACCCAAAAATTTAATACTTGAAAATGATGAAATACCTATAAAGGGAGTTATAAGCAATGGATAGAAAACTTATTGATTATTTGCCACCTGTCATACATGATACCAGAGAATATAATGCTATTATGTCTGTTGAGCAGCCAGAAATAGAAAAATGCTGGGATTTATCAATCAATGTTCTTAACAATCAATTTATTGAAACATCAACAGAATACGGTGTTTCCCGTTGGGAAAAAATACTTGATATTTACCCTTTGGTAGGTTCCTCTTTAGAAGACAGGAAGAAAGAAATTATTTTAAAACTAATGTCTAAACTTCCTTTTACAATTATAAAGCTTAAAGAAATACTTGATTTCTTAATAGGACCTGATACATATGAAATTATTCTCATATATCATTTATACCAGCTGACATTAAAAACCATTCTTTTTCCTCAAAACACTCTTATTATAGTAAACGACTTTTTACGGAAAATGCTACCTGCCAATATAATATATAAATTTCTTATGACATACAGTCAGGATTT
>JAHHUB010000130.1 GCA_020024175.1 Oscillospiraceae bacterium
CAGTTAAACAAAACCCATGAAAACACAGCCATTATTCTTAACAGCAATGCCTTCATGGCTTTTAAATAAAGAACAAACTATATATTAAAATACAAAATCATGCCATTTCGGCAATTTCCCATTTTTATCAATATAATATTTGGTAATCAATATACTTCTGCCAAAGTTTTTTGTAATTACATCCACTGTCAGCCCAATTTTATTTCTCCATATATTAGCTCTTATATAAACTGCAAATAGAAATATTTTAATTTTGTGTCTGTTCTATTTGCCAAATATGCATAGTATATAGTTTTATTTATAAAAAATCCTTCTGCTTATCAAATTTATAAGCAAAAGGATTTTCTTTGTTTGGATATATTGAAATTTTATCAGCTTTTAAATAATTAGGTTCTCGCAGCACCATCAACTGAAAGCAAAGCTCCTGTAATATAACTTGCCAAATCGCTGGCAAGAAAAAGGAAAGCATTAGCAACTTCTTCAGGTTCACATACTCTTCCAAGGGGAATAGGAGCAACTATTCTGTCAACAACTTCCTTAGGAAGTGCTGCAACCATATCAGTTCTTGTAACACCGGGCAATATAGCATTTACTCGAATATTATCTTTTCCAAGTTCTCTTGCAAGTGACTTTGTAATACCGTTTACTGCATATTTTGATGCAGGGTAACCTACACCGGAAGGCTGACCATAAAGGCTTACCATAGAGCTTGTGTTTAGAATAACACCACCGCCCTGTTCTTTCATAACTTTAGCGGCAGCCTGTGAACAGTTAAATACTGCTGTTACATTAAGATTCATAATATTCACAAAATCTTCCGGTTTATAGTCATACAAACTGTCTCTTGCAGATATACCAGCATTGTTTACCATAATATCAAATCTGCCAAATTTTTCTTTTGTTTCAGCAACAGCTTTTTCAACTTCAGCAGGGTTTTTCAAATCAGGATAAAGACCGATAACAGGAAAATCAGGATTTATCTCCTTTAATTCAGCAATAGCTTTATCAACACTTTCTTTTTTTGAACCGCAAAGTGCAACAGAAGCACCATTTTCAAGATAGCACTTAACAACTGCAAATCCGATACCTCTTGTACCTCCGGTAACAAGAGCAACTTTACCTTTTAATAATTCCATTATATTCCCTCCATTTGTAAAAATTTTAACAAACATTTTTCATAAAGATTATACCATATTAAATGAATCTGTCAAGAAGAAAGTAATATTGTCAAATTATATTTAATATTCATTGTACAAATGACAGGCAATTTTTCTGTTATCATCCATTTCTTTTAAAACAGGTTTTTCAGTTAAGCATTTTTCAGAACAATATCTGCATCTTGAGGCAAACACACAGCCTTTTGTCAAAGCTGCTTTAGACGGTGGTTCACCTTTTAATATCACAGGATTTATTTCATCATTTATATTTACAGAAGCTGAAAAAAGTGCTTTTGTATAGGGGTGAAGAGGATTTTTAAAAATAGTTTCGCTGTTTCCCATTTCCACAATTTCACCAAGATACATCACAGCTATTCGGTCGGAAATATAGGAAACTACATTCAGGTTATGTGAAATAAACAAATAAGTAAGCCCCATTTTTTTTTGCATATCTCTGAGAAGATTTAAAATTTGTGCCTGTACGGATACATCAAGAGCAGATACTGCTTCATCACATATTACAAATTTAGGTTTTAAAATAAGTGCTATGGCTATTGCCACTCTCTGTCTTTGCCCACCGGAAAGTTCTGAGGGAAAACGATTTTTATAATTTTTATCAAGTCCCACACTGCTGAGCATTTCATCAACCATTTTTTCTCGCTGAGCATCATCAGCACCGATTTTATGAATAATCAAAGGTTCCTTTATAAGCCATCCAATTTTTTTTCTGGGGTTTATAGAAGAATAAGGATCTTGGAAAATAAACTGAATTTCTTTTCGCAAAGCTTTCATTTTTTTACCTTTAAGAGAAAGAATATTAATTTCTTTTCCGTCTTTAATATAAATAATTTCACCCTTATCTGCCAGGATTAAATTCATTATAATTTGTGCCAAAGTGGATTTACCACAGCCTGATTCACCTACTAAGCCAAATGCTTCACCTTTTATTATTTTAAAATTCACATCATTCAATGCATTTACAATATTGTTTTTGTCCTCTGCATAAACTTTGGAAATATTTTTAACTTTAAGAATTGGATTATTTTCATTAAGCATTTTCTTTATCCTTTTCATTATAGAGATGGCATTTAATTCCTCTGTCCTTTGTTATTTTGTCATTTGGTATAATTTTTCTGCAAATATCCATACAATAATCGCATCTGTCTGCAAAAACACAGCCTTCATTTTTTCTTTCCTCCACTGATGGTACAAAACCTTTTATTGAATTTAATGGTTTTCCTTTATTTTCAATAGATGGTATGGAATTTATAAGACCTTTTGTATATGGGTGCATGGGATTTTTAAGTAAATCTTTTGTTTTTCCCCATTCCACAATATGACCTGCATACATTATGTAGGCTTTTTCACAGATATTGTTTACTAGTCCCAAATCATGGGATATTAAAAGCAGTGCAGTTTCCTTTTCATGGTTAAGTTTTTTTAAAAGTTCCATAATCTGTGCCTGAATTGTGGCATCCAAAGCGGTGGTAGGTTCATCTGCTACTATTAATTTCGGATTATTTATAAGTGCCATAGCAATCATAATTCTCTGACGCATTCCTCCGGAAAGCTGATGAGGATATACACCATAAATTTTTTCTGCATCAGCAAATCCTACTTCTTTGAGCATTGCAATAGTTTTTGCTTTGGTTTCCTTTTTATTTTTATTGGTGCTGTGTTCCAAAATATTTTCGTCAATTTGTTTGCCAACTTTTATAAGAGGATTAAGTGATGTCATGGGTTCCTGGAAAATCATCGCCATATCTTTGCCTCTGAGTTTATTTAATTCATCAGAATTTAAAGTACTGATTTCATTTCCGTCAAAGAGGATTTTTCCATCAGTTATTTTGGCACTGCCTGACAAAAGTCCCATTAAAGACAGTGCTGTAACCGTTTTTCCGCAGCCTGATTCACCTATAACAGCCGTTTTTTCGCCTTTTTCCATAGTCAGATTTAAATTTTCAACTGCAATATATTCTTTGTTGTTTTCAAAAAATTTAATTGTAACCCCTTGAAATTCCACCAATGGGTTTTTAGAGGAATTAATCATATTCTGTTTTTCTCCTCTTTTTGAATTTGTCTTATGCCATCAGCAATAAAATTAAATCCCATTAAAAACAGAGTAACGGCTATTGTAGGAATGAACACATACCAGGGAGCTTCAAAAATAGCACCCTGTGCTTCACTTAACATTTTTCCGAAACTGGGAAAAGCAGGATTTCCTCCAAGTCCTAAATAACTGAGTCCTGCTTCACTCATTACTGCGGAGGCAAAACTAAGTGAAACTGTAACAATAATTTCAGGCATAATATTGGGAAAAATATGTATAAACATAATTCTTAAATGCCCTGCTCCTCTTGCTTTTGCGGCTTTTACAAAATCAAAATTTTTATATTTTATAAATCCGCTTCTTACTATACGGGCAAATTTAGGCACTGACATAATAGAGAGAGCCATAACAATATTAGCTGTTCCTCCACCAAAAACCGCAATCATCATAAGAGCAATTAATATACCCGGAAAAGCCATTTGTACATCAATAAGCTTCATTATTATTTCATCGGTAATTCCTCCGAAATACCCCGCTAAACTGCCTAAAAATCCTCCTATCAGCAAACCAAAAACAGAAACTGTACTTCCTATAAAAAATGAAACTCTGGAAGCCAGCATAAGTCTGCTTAAAATATCTCTGCCCAAATCATCTGTACCAAGTATATGTTCAGCGGAAAAAAAATGCAGTTTATTATCAACATCTATAGCATCATATTCATAGGGTGTATAGAAAAATCCCACTGTCATCAGTATAAATATAATAAGTATAAAAATCATACCTATTATGATATTGGCATTTTTAAAATATTTACTGTATTTATTCATATTAAATCTCCAAAACTATTTAAGGCGTATTCGGGGGTCAATCAGTGAATATATAATGTCTACAAGGAAATTGCAGAAAACCACTATGAAAGCCAAATACAGCACCAACCCCTGTATAAGCGGCAAATCTCTGGTAGATATGGACACTGCCACCAATTTTCCTATTCCCGGCAGTGAAAAAACATTTTCTATAATAATGCTTCCTCCAAGTATATCAGCCACCAACATTCCCAGCATAGTGATAGATGGAATAAGTGAATTTCTGAGAATATGTCTTTTTAAAATTTTTTTGTCAGAAATACCCTTGCTTTGAGCTGTTCTTACATAATCCTTATTTTTTTCTTCATCAATGCAAACTCTGATATATCGCATTAAAATTGCAGAAGATCCAAGTGCCGATGCTATAGATGGCAGCAGCATAGTCCTAAAATATCCTAAAGGATTTACAGAAAAAGGCACATAATTCATAGACGGCAGTATTTTAGAAAAAGCTGTAATTAAAAGTATTCCCATACAAAAAGATGGTACAGAATAACCTATCTGTGTAATAACTGACAAAATAATTTCTGTAAATTTATTATGTTTTTTGGAAATGTATATACCCATGGGCAAACCTATCAACACTGTGAAAAAAAGTGACATTGCTGCCAATCCGAAAGTTACTCTGAAAGAATTTGATATAAGTTTTGCAACATCTTGATGATAGCGATAGGATTTTCCCATATCTCCGCTCATTAAATTTTTAATCCAGCTTAAATATCTTT
>JAHHUB010000131.1 GCA_020024175.1 Oscillospiraceae bacterium
AATACAAAATTAAACCATTTACAAATTTGTTTTTAAAAGGTTTAAAATCAAAGAAAACAAAAAACAACAATACAGGTACAGTCCAAAAAGACGGATTTAACAAAAAAGCATTTTTTATATCTTTGTGAAACACACAGAGCCATGCTCTGGTTATGCCGCAGGTGGGACAGGGAAAACCTAAAACAGAATAAATTGGACATGGAGGTTTAAATATCAAAATAAGTATAATCATCCCTGTCAAAGTTGCCGCCCCAACCAATTTCACTTTTAAGTTTTTAGGTTTATTCATGTTTTTCACCCTGTCTGAAATAATTTTTTTGATTATATCATTTTGTACTGATTATTTCAATTACCCATTGTAACAGGAAAACCTCCTGTTTTCTTAACAGGAGGTTTTTATCTGTTGTTTATTTACTTTTTTTGCTTTTTAAATATCGTTTTAAGTTACAAACAAAAACATAAGTCCACGCCAAAGTGCAAATTCCGTTGGCAATAGTTTGAACTGATGACCATATTGTACCTAAATTAATTATATTTGTAATAAATGCAATCAGAAACAGAACTGCGGCAAGTCCGGTGGCAATAGATATATAAAAATAAATTTTTTCAAATTTTTCTTCCATATCTTCACCGCTAATCTTCCATAGCTTCCATAAACTCCAAAATATTACCATCAGGGTCTTTTAGGTAAACTGCTTTGCTTTTTCCGAAACCATCAGCAGTAAAATCAAAAAACTGAGGTTTTGATAAAAACTCCACACCTTTTTCGGAAAGCTGTTTATAAACTTCATCTATATTGTCCACATAAAAACACAGCTCGGAAATAGAAGTTTTGTGAAGATCAGGCTTGTCCTTTTGGGCAGGATTATCCACAAATTCAATAAGCTCTACCGGAGGAGTGTTTATTAAATCACTGCCATTAAAATAAGCAACTTTTGCTTTGGCATTTTTAAATCCGAAAAGTATATCGGTTTCTTTGCCCTCCATAATCATCATTCCCTGATATTTAAGCCCCAAAATATCTCCGTAAAATTTCTTTGAAACATCAATATCAGTAACTGTAAGTCCTACATGTGCTATTCTGTTTATCATAGATTTTTCCTTTCTTATCAGCAGTCATATTTCTTTACAAGTGCAATACCCAAAGCATTGGGACCTGTATGAACTGCAATGGTTGAACCGATTTGATGTATATTCATTTCGATTTCATCACCAAAACTTTTTACGGCTTCATAAATGTCTTGTTTAAATTCTATAGCTTCATCAATATCATACCCATATCCGATTGACATTATATAGTCATCTGGATTTATCTTCTCATTAATAATATATGATTTAAATTTATCAATAACTTTATCAATGGCAGCTTTTCTGCTTCTGCAAATTCCGCTTGGGAAAATTTCCCCTTCTGTCAGGGTAATTACAGGCATAATGTGAAATTTAGCTACCGCTCCGGTTAAAACCTTTCCCACACGGCCACCCTTTAGAAGATAGTCCATACTGCCTATTGTAAAAATTATTCTTCCTGTTTTTTTAATTGTGTCAATATTTTCAATCATATCTTCATAAGAAACACCGTTATCTCTCATTCTGACAGTTTCTTTTACTACAAGACCCTGCAAAACCGTATTCACCATAGTATCTACAGCAGTAATTTTTACATCGGGGTAATCCTGCATAACTATTTCTGCGGCATTTTTAGCACTGTTATAAGAGCCACTGAATTTACTGGTAATACATAGACAAATAATATTATCCCCTTGTTTTGCATATTTAGTAAACACTTCTACATAGTCCTGAATTGAGGGCAAAGAAGATTTAGGAAACATTTTAGGATTTTCTACCATTTTCTGATAAAATTCCTGTGTTTGTATATCTACAAGTTCTTTCATATAATTTTGTGAATCGAAGCTCACATAAAAAGGCACTATTTCAATATCTGCTTTTTTGGCATATTCCAAGCCTAAATCGCAGGAACTGTCGCTGATAATTCTAATTGCCATCTAATTCACCTCTAATTTCAAATTAACATAATTATATGTTATCATTATGAGTTAAAAATGTCAATATAGTAATTCAAAGTTCACTACATAGTTTTTATTACTATATATTATACATATAATGTTTAAAAATTTACATTGATTTATGTTTTAAATCATTATATAATGTAATGGTTGAAAATAAAAACATGCTAAATGCAGAAGGATGGTAAAATGATTAATTTTAAAAAATTAACAGCAACAGTTTTAACAGCAGCCTTAATGCTTTCAATGACTGCTTGTTCTGTTTCAAAAATTGACGACAACTCTTCAAAACAGGAAAACTCATCAAATGTGTCTTCCTCTGAGGCAAATTCTTCAAATACAGATTCCTCAAACACAGGCTCATCAACAGCTTCTGTTGACGATGAAAACTATTCTCCCATAGGCAAAAGCTATGCAGAACTTCAAAACAGATTGGTGCAAAAAGTCAACGAGGGTTTGCTTGATATGGACTTTGATGGCAAAGGAATTGAATTTACCGATGAAAATATAACCAAAATTATTGAAAAATTAAGAGAACATTATGACTATGACCAAGCCGATGTGGAAAAAATCAAAGAAATAGCCACCGGAAAAGCTGAATCGGAAAATACAGTAAAAGTTATATTACACACCACCATGGGTGATATTGAAATTTCACTTTATCCCGATGCTGCTCCTAAAGCCGTAGAAAACTTTGTGGGACTTGCATCCAGCGGATACTATGATAATGTCAGCTTCCACAGAGTTATAGATGACTTTATGATTCAGTCCGGCGACCCTAAAGGCGACGGAACAGGCGGAGAAAGTATGTGGGACGGAGCATGGTTCAGAGATGAATTTAAATATCCTTACTTTAATTACCGTGGTGCACTTTCCATGGCTAATATGGGACCTAACACCAACGGCAGCCAGTTCTTTATTGTTCAGGCATCAAACAAAAATACTTTGCCCAGCATTATGATGAACAGTATTTGCAATGACCCTGAAAAATTCCCATTTGATGTTTTGGATTTTTCTTTGCTTAACCTTTATATTCAAGATGAAAAAGTAAAATTGGAAAGCGAAATTTTTGATGCCATTGATAAAATAAACGGCACCGAAGGCAACAAAGACGGCAAAAACGATGAAGAAATCGATAAAGTTACTAAAGAAATGTCAGAAAAGGCAAATGAAAAACTCCAGGCTATGATGGATAAAGGCTTAACTGAAGAAATCATCAAAAAATATATGCCTGTTGTTGAATACTACTTTACTGTAGGCGGAACACCTCACCTTGACAATGTACACTCTGTTTTTGGATATGTAACAGAAGGAATGGATATAGTTGACTCCATTGCCAAAGTTAAAACAGATACTTCAAACAAACCTGTTGAAGATGTTCTAATTAAAAACATTTCAATTATAATGAAATAATATCACATTTAACTGGCTTTCTTAATTTGAATTAAACGGAGGGGTTAGTTTGGCAAAATTCAGACTCTTTTTTCAAAAACGGGATTTATATACCATTATGTCAATTATGTTAGTCTGCCTTATGATAATCTTTGTAAACGGAGTGAACAAATACAAAACTGCTGCTGATGAATACACTGCTGTAGTTACTGTGGACAATAAAATCATAGCCAAAATTCCGTTAAATAATTACAGCTCCGACAAAGTTGTAGATATTTCTTTAAAAAAATACGGTGTGGATATTGTTTTAAGACTGCAAAACTCCCACATACAATTTATATCTTCCGACTGCCCCGACAAAGTATGTATTAATGCAGGAATTTTGAAAAAAGAAAATGACATGGCAGTATGTCTTCCAAATAAAACTTCTGTGGTAATTTACAAAACAGAGGAAGCCAACAAACTTGAATAATAAAAAAAACAGGTTAGATTTTTAAAAAATCTAACCTGTTTTTATATTAGTGTGCCATAGAACATGATTTAAGTTTTAATCTGAGTTTATCCCCAATCATGGCAATAAATTCACTGTTGGTAGGTTTTCCTCTGCCATTATTAATTGTATAGCCAAAATATGAATTTAATATATCCAAATCCCCTCTGTCCCATGCCACCTCAATAGCGTGGCGAATAGCTCTTTCCACTCTGGATGCAGTTGTCCCGAATTTCTTGCCTACTGTGGGATAAAGTTCCTTAGTTACAGAATTTATTATATCGGGGTTTTGAACTACCAATGTTATAGACTCACGAAGATAATTATAACCTTTTATATGAGCCGGTACACCTACCTGATGAATTATTTCAGTTACCATAACTTCCAAATCTCTGTCTTTGTCGGAGCTATCCTCATAAGTTAAAACATTTTCATTTTTCTTTTGATAGCTTAAAATATGTACCAGTCTGTCAACCAAATTTTCAGGGGAAACAGGTTTCATAAAATGATAAGATGCACCGCTGCTCAAAATTTCATTTTCCAAAGTGCTGTTATCAAATGAGGACAGTGTCATAAATACAGGTTTTTGAATATTTTCGGATTTTACCGCCTGCATAACCCCTATTGCATCAAGTCCAGGCATAAAAACATTCATAAGCACTATATCCGGTTTGGTGTCCTTAATTATATTTAAAACTTTCAGTCCATCCTTAGGAGCTGTTTCTCCATCAAATCCATATCCTTTTAGTAAACCCAGTGCTTTAGCACAAAACTCTTTGTCATCATCTGCGATAATAACTCTTAATCTACGCATATACAAATCCTCCTAATAAATGTTATTTTTTTCCACTAAGGATATATTAACATTATTTTCCAGTATAGTC
>JAHHUB010000132.1 GCA_020024175.1 Oscillospiraceae bacterium
GTGTAAAATTGTATTTAGACAAAAAAAGACTTCGTATTATAAAACACGAAGTCTTTTTGGTGATCCATCGGAGATTCGAACTCCGGACACCTTGATTAAAAGTCAAGTGCTCTGCCGGCTGAGCTAATGGATCATACTATTCAAGCCGCAGGTTTAATGTTTATTGCACTTCCCTGACGACTTGTTCAGTATAACATAGATTTTAACCTTTGTCAACACTTTTTTTAAAAAATTTTGAAAATCTTTTTTGCGTTGTTATTTGTGATGTCAGAAAGCTCCTGAGGAGATATATTTTTTATCTCTGCTAATTTTGAAACAGTGCTTTGCAGCATGGTAGAATCACAGCGTTTTCCCCTAAAAGGCACAGGAGCCATATATGGACAGTCTGTTTCCACCAAAAGTTTGTCCAACGGAATTACCTCAGCACTTTCCACAGCTTTGCGGGCATTTTTAAAGGTAATCACCCCTGTAAAGCCTATATACATATCTAGTTTTATAACTTCTTTTGCAGTTTCCGCTGAACCTGAAAAGCAGTGTAATACCCCCTGAGGGTGGTATTTTCTTAGAAGTTCCATTGTATCTTCGGTAGCTTCTCTGCTGTGAATTATAACAGGCACATCTAACTCTTTGGCAATTTGCAGCTGTCTTTCAAAAACTTTAATTTGAATTTCTCTGGATGGCTCGGGATAGTGATAATCCAGTCCTATTTCCCCTAAAGCTTTGGTTTTGGGGTTTTCTTTTAAAAGTCTTATAATTTCATCTTCGGTTTGCTGATTATAGCTTTCAGCATTTTCAGGGTGTACTCCTGCTGCTGCATAAATAAAATCATATTTTTGGCTGAGCTCTGCCGACGCAATAGAAGATTTTAGATCATAAGCTGCATTCATTATAAATGAAACACCATTTTTTTTCATGCTTCTTAAAAGTTCTTCCCTGTCTTCATCAAAAGCCTCATCATCATAATGGGCATGGGAATCAAATATATTTTCTGTCATTTTTTCACCCTGTCTTAATTTTAAAATTCCAATACAGCTCCCGCAAAATCCTATAAAGAAAATACGGGAGCTGTATTATAAGTTTATTTTGTTTTATGTCAGTATGAGCAATTTATCCCAATTAGTGAATTTTTGCACCTGCAGGAATGCTGTCATCAACAAAAATAACTTTGGCGGTATTTTCGTCAGTATCAGCAGCGAGAATCATTCCTTCTGACATAACACCTCTTAACTTTGCAGGTTTTAGGTTTGATACAAGAATAATTTTCTTTCCTATTAAATCAGCAGGTTCATACCAAGTGTGAATACCTGAAACTACCTGTCTGCCCTGTTCACCGTCATCAAGCTGAAGTCTTAACAGTTTGTCAGCTTTCGGAACAGGTTCACATTCCAAAATCTTTGCAACACGAAGTTCTACTTTTGTAAAATCTTCAAAATCAATTACTGAAGCTACACCTTCGGGTTTTTCGGATTTCTTTTCCTTTTTCTTTGGTTCTTCTTTTTCTTCAGCCTGTACAGCCAATGGGTAAATTTCTCTGATTTTAGCCATCATTTCTTTTTCGTCAAGTCTGCTGAAAAGAATTTCAGCTGTTCCGACTTTGGAAATATTACCACTGCCAAAGTTTTCAAGGCTGTCAATATCAAAAACATCACTGTTAATCTGAGCCATAATCTTATGGGCAGTTTCGGGTATAACAGGCTTTAACATAACTGCAATATATCTAATGGATTCAATGAGATTATAAAGCACTGTTTGAAGTCTTGGCAGTTTGCTTTCATCTTTTGCAAGAGCCCAGGGCATAGTTTCATCAATGTATTTGTTGCTGCGTCTAGCCAAATCCATAATAGCAGAAACCGCTTCGGAAACTCTGTATTTATCCATGCAGTCAGTAAATTTTCTGTAGGAATCAAGGCACTGTGTTTTAAGTTCCGCATCCACATCTTCAGCAATATTTTTGTCAGCCACAACTCCGTCAAAATACTTGTTAGCCATAGTAACTGTGCGATTTACAAGATTTCCTATGGTATTTGCAAGGTCGCTGTTATATCTTGCTATAAGTGATTCGGGAGTGATAGAGCCATCCTGTGCATAACTCATTTCACTGAGCAAATAGTACCTTATGCCATCCACACCAAAAAGCTTAGCCAAATCATCAATATACATAGTATTTCCCTTTGACTTGCTCATCTTGTCTTCACCAAACAAAAGCCATGGATGACCTAAAATCTTTTTAGGCAAAGGCAGACCCAAAGCCATAAGCATAATAGGCCAGTAAATAGTGTGGAAACGGATAATATCCTTGCCAACTACGTGCAAATCGGCTGGCCAGAGCTTGTCATACTGCTGAGATTGGCTGTCTACATCATAACCGATTGCAGTAATATAATTAGAAAGAGCATCCAGCCATACATATACAACATGGTCAGGGTCAAAATCAACGGGAATACCCCATTTAAAAGAGGTTCTGGTTACACACAAATCCTGAAGTCCGGGTTTTAAAAAGTTGTTAATCATTTCCTTTTTGCGGGATTCCGGCTCTATAAATCCGGGGTGATCTTCAATGTATTTTATAAGACGGTCTTGATATTTGCTCATTTTAAAGAAATAAGCTTCTTCCTGGGACTTGGTAACTTTAGCTCCACAGTCAGGGCAACAGCCATCAACAAGCTGACTTTCGGTAAAGAAAGATTCACATGGTACACAGTACCAGCCTTCGTACTTCCCTTTGTATATATCACCCTGGTCATAAAGCTTCTTAAAAATATGTTGTACTGCTTTTTCATGATGCTCATCTGTTGTGCGGATAAATCCGTCATAGGAGCAGTTCATCATATCGTCCATAGCTCTGATTTCATTGGAGATGTTGTCAACATGTTCTTTTGGGGAAATACCCATTCCGTTTGCAATTTCCCCAATTTTTTGACCATGTTCATCAGTACCTGTTAAAAAGAATACATCATAACCTTTTTGTCTTTTATATCTGGCAATGGAGTCAGTAAAAATTATTTCATACATATTGCCTATATGGGGTTTTTTTGATGTATATGCAATAGCCGTAGTTATATAAAATTTTTCTTTTTCACTCATATTGCTTTCTCCTTATAAATAATTAAATTTTCATTTTATTATAATATCACTGTTTTATTTTTAATTCAAGTGTTTTGCTTATTGATATTAATTAAGATAAGAACAACTATTTAAACAAAGAAAGTCAGAATAATAATATTTTATTTATTATACAAATGGAATTTTCCTACCAGGTTTTTAAGTATATTTGCCTGTTCTGATAATTCTCTGCCGGCAGCGGCACTTTCCTCTGTTGTTGCACTGTTATTTTGAACAACATCTGTAATATCTTTAATTTTGTTCTTAATATCTGTTATTGCAGAGGACTGTTCTGCTGTATCAGAACCTATTGAATCCACTGTACCTGTTACTTCCTGTACCATTTTTATAACCTCTTTAAGCAAATCGGCAGTTTGAGAAAGTAATTCTTCTCCATTTTTCACAGCTGCTATGGACTCTTGTACAAATACTGATGTGTTTTTTACAGATTCGGAACTCTTATTGGCTAAAGCACGAACTTCATCTGCAACAACAGAAAATCCTCTTCCTGCATCTCCTGCTCTGACTGCTTCTACTGACGCATTAAGTGCAAGCATATTTGTCTGCATGGAAATATCTTCTATTACATTTGTAATCTTTTCTATTCCGGCAGAACTTTGGGCAATTTTATTCATAGCATCTATCATTTCTTCCATGCGTTTGCCGCAATATTCTATTTGTTCCTGAACTTTTTGAGTCATGCTGCCTGCATGAGCTGCACTATCCGCTGTATTTTCCACATGTTTTGACACTGTTTCTATGTTATTTGTAAGTTCATCCATGGAACGGGCTTCTTCTGCTGCACCTTCTGCTATCATCTGCATTGTAACAGATACCTGAGAAGTGCTTATTGAAACTTGTTGAGAACTTTCACTGATTCCTCTTACTGTCAAATTAAGTGCATTTACTATTTTATCCAAAGATTCCTTTATAGCTACAAAATCTCCCATATAATCTATATCATAATCTTTGTTAAATGATAAATTTCCATCGGATATTTCTTTGAGTTCATACTGTATATCTTCTATGTACTTTCTGATATTTCCTATCATTTTACGCATACTTTCTGCCAATGAACCTAATTCATCATTTGATTTATAGTCTATTGGAGTGGATAACTTGCCAAGAGCTACTTCAGAAACATCTTTTTCCAATAATTTAAGAGGTGTTAATACTTTTTTACTGAGATTTCTCCAAATTTCAGCAAAGCAAAGAATATAAAAAATAAGTGAACAAACTGCGTAAATTTTCATTCTGGAAATTTTTGCTTTTGAAAAAGCTTCTGCTGCATTAACAGCCTCATTTGTAAGCTGGAAAAAATGCTCACTTTTTTTATAAAATTCCTGAGGGTTATGTTCTCCCGGTTCATGAATCATTTGTGCAATCATTTCATTTTCCCAATATTTTTTTACTTCATTCATTTTTTCAATATATTTTTTATTTGTTACTTTGGGTATGCCCATTGATTTATCCCCTAAAATAAGACTGTCTATAGTTTTGGTTAAATTATTTACCAAATCATCAACAGGCTGGTTCAGCATATGAAGTTTTGCAATTCTTTGAGAGCCTCCACGGACAATACCTGTCAAATTTACTATTTTTCCGTTATTCTGGTTGCCATTGAGCATAAAAAATATAAGTCCGGTATTAATTACGGTAATAACTAAAAGCCATGTTAATGTT
>JAHHUB010000133.1 GCA_020024175.1 Oscillospiraceae bacterium
AGATGAAGCTGCTTTGTTTGCAAACTCACTTTACAGAATGTATACCATGTATGCTGAAAGTATGGGCTGGAAATCTGAAGTTCTCTCTGCTAACCCAACAGAACTGGGCGGATTTAAGGAAATTTCTTTCTCATTGGATGGTGACGGTGTTTACTCAAAACTTAAATTTGAAAGTGGCGTTCACCGTGTTCAGCGTGTTCCCGAAACCGAAACACAGGGCAGAATCCATACTTCAACAGTTACAGTAGCGGTACTTCCGGAAGCTGAAGAAGTTGAAGTTCAAATTGATCCCGGTGATTTGCAGATTGATGTGTACAGAGCCAGCGGTGCCGGCGGTCAGCATGTTAACAAAACAGAATCCGCAGTAAGAATTACACATATTCCCACAGGTACAATCGTAGAATGTCAGGATGAAAGAAGTCAGTATAAGAACAAAGACAAGGCTATGAAAATTCTTCGTTCCAGAATTTACGACAGAATGATGAGCGAACAAAATGAAAAAATTGCCTCCCAAAGAAAGCTCCAGGTAGGTACGGGGGACCGCTCTGAAAGAATAAGAACCTATAATTATCCACAAGGCAGAGTTACCGACCACAGAATCGGACTTACACTTTACAAATTGGAACAGGTTATGAACGGCGCTTTAGATGAACTTATAGATGCTCTCATTACCTTTGACCAAGCCGAAAAATTAAAGGGCAACGAAGAAGAATAATTCATTTTTTCAGTGTTTTAGGAGATGCATTGGCTTGAACACAAAAGTTTATAATATAGAAAACAAAAATGAATTTGACATAGCTGTAAAAGAAGTTTCACAAATAATTAAAAACGGTGGAATTGCTGTAGTTCCCACCGAAACGGTTTACGGTTTGGCAGCTGACGGCATGAATGAAAAAGCTGTAGCTAAAATTTTTAAAGCTAAGGGCAGACCTGCTGATAATCCTCTGATTTTTCACATATCGAATTATGAAATGTTAAATGATATTGCAGCAGAAATCCCCGAAAAAGCAAAAAAACTTACAGAGAAATTCTGGCCCGGACCTTTGACGATAATTTTACCTAAAAAACCCAATGTTCCACATATTTCTACAGGGGGACTGGAAAGTGCCGCAGTGCGTATGCCATCCCATCCTTTTACCGCAGAACTTATAAAAGCCTGCAAAACAGCTTTGACCGCTCCATCAGCTAATTTATCTGGAAAACCAAGCCCCACAAAATTCAGCCACTGTTTTGATGATATGAACGGCAGAGTTGATGCCATTGTGGATGGAGGCTCCTGTAAAGTCGGTTTGGAATCAACAGTAATAAGTTTTTTGGAGGAAACACCCATACTTTTACGACCAGGTGCAGTTACACCTGCTCAAATCAGTGAAGTTATCGGGGAAATTAAAATAGCAGAAGCAGTTTTAAAAGAACTCCCCGGCAATGAAAAAACACTTTCACCGGGGCTTAAATACAAGCATTATTCACCAAATGCAGATGTTTTTGTGGTAAAAGGCAGCTTTGAAAAATACAAAGACTATGTGGAAAATGTAAATAAAAAGGGTGTTTACGGATTGGTTTTTGACGGTGAAGGAG
Source organism: Oscillospiraceae bacterium (assembly GCA_020024175.1). Classification (GTDB taxonomy): domain Bacteria; phylum Bacillota; class Clostridia; order Oscillospirales; family Ruminococcaceae; genus JAHHUA01. The sequence goes on from JAHHUB010000133.1 coordinate 1,579, forward strand.
AAAAGCTCTCGATTCCATGTTTTGAATACGGAGAAAACCATGGTGGAGATTTACAGGCTCACAAACTTTTTAGTGCTCTTCGCAAACTGGACAAAATGGGAGCAGAAACAGTATATGCCAGATGTCCTGACACTGATGGCATAGGTTTGGCAGTTTACAACAGACTTATAAGAGCAGCGGCTTTTCAGATTATTGATTTGGAGTGATAAAATATGGGAACTTTCGTGCTGGGACTTACAGGCCCAACAGGAGCAGGTAAATCAACTGTCAGAGATATTTTTTCACAAAGAGGGTTTCCTGTTATAGATGCTGACAAAGTGGCAAGAAATGTAATATCAGGCAGTGAAAAATGTCTTATGGATTTGGCACTTAGTTTTTCTGTTTCTATATTAAATCACGATGGTACATTAAACAGACAAAAACTTGCCGACATTGTTTTTGCTGATAAAAACAAATTAAAACAGCTTAACAAAATAACTTTTCCACATATAAGAGCTGAAATCGGCAGAATTATATCTGAGGAAGCTGAAAAAAATGAACCTTTGGTTATTTTAGATGCTCCCACATTGTTTGAAAGCGGATGTGATAAGATGTGCAGCGGAGTTTTAACGGTTACAGCTTCGGAAAAAGACAGATTAAACCGCATACTTTTACGAGACAGACTTTCCGACAAACAGGCCAGATTGAGAATTAACGCACAGCATCATGAAGAGTTCTATACAAAACGGGCAAACTATGTTATAATCAATGATGGCGATATAGACGAGCTTAAAATTAAAACTTTTGAAGTTCTTGACAGAATAGAAAGAGGATTATGAAAAAGTTATTAGCGGTAATATTGGCGATTTTTTTTACAACTTGCGGTATACTTTTTGCAGTCAGTATAGTACACAAGGAAAAATTAATTGTAAAAGAAACATTGCCTATAAAATATGAGGAAATAATAAAAAATACAGCTGAAAAATATGATATTTCCCCTTCCCTGCTTTTTGCACTTATTTACACAGAAAGCAGATTTGACCCTGAGGCTGAATCCTATGCAGGTGCTGTGGGACTTACCCAAATTAATGAGCAAACTTTTGATTGGATAAAATGGCGTAAATCAGAAGAAAGGGATTTATCTTTTGAGGATGTAAAAAATCCCGAAATCTCTGTGGATTACGGAGCATATCTGCTTAAACATCACATTGATGAATTTGAAGATGTGGATCTTGCTCTGTGTGCATATAATGCGGGCAGAGGAAATGTTATAAGCTGGCTTGAAAATGATGAATATTCGGAAAACACCGAAAACGGAAGAAAACTTAAAGAAATTCCCTTTGGGGAAACAAAAGCTTATGTAAAAAAAATAAAAGAGTTGACTATTAAGTATCAAAGCTTGTATAATATAAAGTAAGCAGTCGGTATTTGCCGATTACTATATAAAAATAATTTATAAGGGAGGATATTTACAATGGAAAAAACAAAAGGACAAGAATTGGCAGAAGAATTGATGCTCAAACGCAAACATGCTTCTGAAATTCTTTCAGAAGCAGAAGCTGCTAAGGCAGATGAATTCTGTGAGGACTACAAGAAGTTTTTGGATTCTTCCAAAACAGAACGTGAAGCTGTTGATACAACAATAGCTATGCTTAAAGAAAGAGGATTCGTTGAATTTGATCCCAGCAAGAAATATGAAGCAGGTGCTAAGGTTTATATGAATAACCGCGGCAAGGCTTTGGTATTCTCTATTGTTGGTAAAAAACCTCTTAACGAAGGCACAAGAATTCTTGCTAGCCACATTGACTCTCCTCGTCTTGACTTAAAACCAAGCCCACTTTACGAAAGCAGTGACATTGCTTTGTTCAAGACACACTACTATGGTGGTATCAGAAAGTATCAGTGGCCTACACTTCCTCTTGCACTTCATGGTGTAATTGTTAAGAAGAACGGCGAAACAGTTAAGGTTAGAATCGGTGATAACGATGATGAACCTATTTTCTTCATTTCTGACCTTCTTCCTCACCTTGCTAAGGACCAAAACCAAAGAACTTTGGGAGGCGGATTTAAAGGTGAAGAACTTAATGTATTGGTTGGTAGCCGTCCATTTATGGATGACAAAGCAAGCGAAAAAGTTAAGCTTAACATTCTCAGCATCCTCAACAAAAAGTATGGCATTGTAGAAGGGGACTTCCTCTCCGCTGAACTTTCCATGGTTCCTGCAAGCAACGCAAGAGATATTGGTTTCGACAGAAGTCTTATCGGTGCATATGGTCATGATGACAGAGTTTGTGCTTACACATCTATCATGGCTTGTCTTGACAAGGAAAATGAAGTTCCTGAATACACATGGATCAATATCCTTGCTGATAAGGAAGAAATCGGTTCAACAGGTGCTACAGGTTTGCAGGCAAGATACCTTCAATACTTTGTAGAAGATTTGGCTAAGCCACACGGAATTGAAGGCAGAACAGTTCTTCAAAAATCCAAGTGTCTTTCTGCTGACGTTTCTGCAGCATTTGACCCAACATTCCCTGAAGTTTCTGAAGCTAACAATGTTTCCTACCTCAACAAGGGTGTAGTTCTCATTAAATACACAGGTTCAGGCGGCAAGAGTGGTACAAATGACTCTTCTGCTGAATATATGCAGTTCTGCAGAAACTACATGGATAAAGCTAATGTAGTATGGCAGACAGGTGAACTCGGTAAGGTTGACCAAGGCGGCGGCGGTACAGTTGCAAGATATATAGGTGAACTCTGTGTTGACACAGTTGACTTGGGTGTTCCAGTTCTCGCAATGCACGCTCCAATGGAAGTTGTAGCTAAATTCGACGTTTACGAAACATACAGAGCATTTTCTGAATTTATCAGAGCGTAATTTACATATAAAACATAAACGGCGCTTACGATTTTCGCAAGTGCCGTTTATTTTAATATACAGGAGGAATATTGTTTGGAAAATAACAAATCACAAATTATTATAAATGAATTTGCCTCAAAAGCATTTAAACAAATAATAAAGATGATTTTACTGTGTATAGTATGTATTGGATATTTGATTTGGTGGTCAGGATTTAATAAATTTATTTATCTTATGATTGGTATTATAGCAGCTTCTGTTGTTTTTTTTATTTTTACATTTATATATAATATGAAAAAATTTAAAGATAACTGGGATTTGATTAATCCAATAACTCAGAGAAAAAT
>JAHHUB010000134.1 GCA_020024175.1 Oscillospiraceae bacterium
AAACAGGTATTGTCCCTGTTATCGAATAATAAACTTTAGCGGCATATAATCGGTTTTTATTCACTTTTGTGTTTTATTTGTCAGCGGATTATATAAGCTAAAAATATGGAATGCTTTTAGTTTTTTATTTTAATTTGGTCTTGCTTGCATCATTTTGAATTTAATACAGGATTTAAACTATGGTTTTTATTCGGAATGAATTACGGATTTTTAATTTCCCACCGAATTGATGTTCCTGACTTTAAATTCTTTCAGCTAAAGTTTTAAGTAAATTTTTATGCTTTGTTTTATTTTGCTTTTTACTCTTTGAAACTTTAAAATTAAGAAGTGCTTTCAGCTTATTTTAAGTTTTCCAAAGAGTGTTAATTTACTGGTGGATTTTCTGTGTACATAGGTATCACTCCTTTCTGTTTGTTTACTTCTTTATCTTGATACCATTATAATCAATTATTATAATAAAATCAATAGGCGAAATAACTAAAAATAAATAATTTTATTTGACATTTAAATTTTTAAGGGTATACTTGACTTATATGTAATATTGTTTTAATATATTTATCAGAAAACAATTTACAGAAATTAATAATTCTGTTTATAAAAAAAATAGTAATTTCAGGAGGATATTTATGGCTGATCAAGATTTGAATATATTGACATTGGTTGATGAAGAAGGCGTTGAACATGAATTTGAAGTAGCCGGAACAATGGAAGATGAGGGCAAACAGTATATGGCTCTTATTCCAGTGTTTGATGGTAGCGATGAATCTTTGGAAGAAGATGGTGAACTTGTGGTTTTGCAGGTTACCAACGAGAATGGAGAAGAATTTTTGGAAGCTATTCAGGATGAGGCAGAATTTAACAGAATTTCTGCCATGTTTATGAGCACACTCAAAGATGACTATGATTTCATAAGCTAAAAATCAAAAAATAATTTAGATTAATTACCAAAATCTTTCATATTTTTTATATGAATTTCCTATTGTTAAATAATAGTATTTAGAGTATAATATAAACATACTCTGCTGTGTTTGTTAATGCTGCATTTTATGATCCAACATATCATAACAGGGAACCTAATCTCTGAAAGCGGATTGCAGACCTCCTCTTCTTTTGAAGGGACGAAGGGAGCGTGAACCTTTTGGGCGGTGCCCACCTATCATAACGATGGGTTCTAACGTGCGGCATGACGGCATCGGCGGAGTTTATAATTTTAAAAAATAAAAATCCGACCTGTTCTAAGGTCGGATTTGTTTTATAATGGCAGTTTCATAAATAACGGAGCTAAAACCACAGTGAGTATGCCGGCTACTGCAATGGAAAGACTGCTAATAGCTCCTTCGATTTCCCCCATTTCCATGGCTTTTGCAGTTCCGATAGCATGAGCAGATGTACCTAGAGCCACACCTTTGGCTATAGGATTTGTAATTTTAAAAATTTTGCAAACAAATTCCCCCATAATATTGCCTGAAATTCCAGTCAGAACTATTAATGCCACAGTTATGGTTACAATACCGCCCAATTCCTCGGAAACTCCCATTCCTATAGCAGTTGTAATTGATTTAGGAAGTAAGGTTGCATATTCTGACTCAGAAAGCTTAAATATAAGAGATAAAACATACATAAGGCCTAAACTTGCCGCTGTGCCTGCGGTAATTCCTGCCATAATGGATTTGAAGTTGTCTTTTAAAAGCTGAATTTGACGGTATAAAGGTACAGCCAGAGCCACAGTGGCAGGAGTTAAAAGATAACTTAAATATTTTGCTCCCTGGTTGTAGGTATTGTAGTCAACTTTGAATAATTTTAAAAACAGCATGGTTATAATAATAGAAATAAGCAGAGGATTTAGTAAAGGGTGTTTGTATTTTTTTCTGAGAAATTCTCCAGTTTCATATGCGGCAATGCTTATCAATACACCAAAATAAACAGATGTTTGCAGAAGACTATTCATGTATTTTATTCTCCTTTTTGATAAGTTTTTGGGTTACAACTCCGGAAATTGCCATAATGACAGGTGTACAGATAATAATTGCTGCAATTACAGGAGCAAGCAAAGCTATAAGGGCTGATTTTGATTCCAAAAGTCCCACAGCAGCCGGAATGAACATAAGTGGCATAATTTGTATCAGAAAATCTGCGGCATTTTCCACTTGAGTTAGTTTGATAATGTGAAAGTTAAGGCCTAAAAATAAAAATACCAAACCGTAAATTCCCGATGGTATTGGCAGAGGAATATAATATTTGCATATTTCTCCGATAAATGTTATAGCCAGTATTACTGCAAATTGTTTTATGTACTTCACAACATAAAACCTCTTTTCTTTTCATTTTATTTGATTTTATTATACTATCACAATAAGGATAAGCCGTCAAGATTTTGATAAAATAAAGGGAAAAAACAGTTTTAAAATATTTAAAAATAAAATTAAAAAAACACTTGACAAATTTGAACTTATGCTGTAAAATAAATAACTGTTGAAACACTTCAACTGTTTTGGAGAAATCGCGTAGTTGGTCGAGCGCGCACGACTGGAAATCGTGTAACCGTTAACCGCGGTTCGAGGGTTCGAATCCCTCTTTCTCCGCCAGGAATTAACCTCGCATTTACTGCGGGGTTTATTTTTTTAACAGGTATAAAAGGAGGGGCTTAATTGAAGAAAAACAAATTTTTTGGTGACAGAAATTTTTATAAAATGGTTTTTGCAGTAGTTGTGCCAATTTTAGTGCAAAATGCCATTACCTGTTTTGTGGGACTTTTGGATAATATTATGGTGGGCAGAATAGGTACAGAGCAAATGAGTGGTGTTGCTATTGCCAATCAGCTTATATTTGTGTTTAATCTTGCGGTTTTTGGTGGAATATCAGGTCCGGGAATTTTTGGAGCTCAGTTTCATGGAAATAAAGATACCGAAGGGGTCAGAAATACTTTAAGATATAAGCTTTGGCTTTGCACTGCCATGCTTATTATATGTGTATCAGTATTTGTTATTTGGGGAGAAAACCTTATTTCGCTGTTTTTGAGCGAAAGTGCCGATGGAGGAAACCTAGCTCTCACTTTGCAGCAGGGCAAGCTTTATCTTAATACTATGTTGTTTGGTTTGCTTCCATTTGTATTAAGTCAGAGCGTTGCTTCCACTCTCCGTGAAACAGGGGAAACCGTTCTGCCCATGAAAGCAGGAATAGTTGCAGTTTTTACCAACCTTATTTTAAACTACATACTTATATTCGGAAATTTCGGATTTCCGAAAATGGGAGTTGTGGGTGCTGCACTGGCAACAGTAATTTCCCGTTATACTGAACTTGTGGTTATTATTGTGGTTATGATAAAAAACAGGGAAAATTATCCATTTGCTGATGGTTTGTTTAAAACCATAAAAATCCCTGCAAAACTTGTAAAAGATATTACCATAAAAGGCTCACCACTTATGATTAATGAAATTATGTGGTCAATGGGAATGTCAGCTATAATGCAGTGTTATTCCGTAAGAGGTCTTAATGCTGTAGCAGCCCTTAATATAGCACAGACAGTGTCAAATCTCTTTGATATTACATTTATGTCTATGGGAAGTGCTATTTCCATTATAGTAGGTCAGCAGCTTGGAGCAGGAGAAAAAGAAAAAGCCCGTGAAACCGACACAAGACTTATTGTATTTGGAATTTTAATTTGTGTAGTTTTCGGAAGTTTGCTGGCAGTTGCTGCCCCTGTTATCCCAAATATCTACAACACTACCGATACAGTAAAACATCTTGCCACAAATTTCCTATGGGTAAGAGCATTATTTATGTGTGTTTATTCCTTTGTTCACTGCTGTTATTTTACTTTGAGAACAGGGGGAAAAACCATTATCACATTCCTGTTTGATTCGGTATTTACATGGATTGTGTGTATACCTGTAGCCTACAGTTTGGCACATTTTACAAATTGGAGCATTGTGGCAGTTTATGCAGGAGTTCAGGCAATGGATTTAATTAAATGCGGTACAGGATTTTATCTTGTAAAAAAAGGCGATTGGCTTAATAATTTGGTGGAATAAAAAAACATCCGATAATTTAGTTTATTTAGAAAACTAAATTATCGGTATTTTTTACTTTTTAGCTTGTTCCCATGCTTTTTTAAAATATTTTTTTTAGAAAAGAGATTCTTCTGTTTCTAAAGTCAGTAAATTTTCTTTATTAATATATTGTGCAATGATATTTACTAAAAATTCCTGTTTTTCTGCTGTGCGTTCTTCAAATTTAAGAAGTTTAAATTTCCCCTCTTTTTCATATTCTGTAAATTTATTATAAACATCAGCTATAAAATCCGATTTTATAGTTTTTACGAGATTTTGAGAATAATACATATCTTCACGATTGTTTACAGATTTAAAATCAGGGGATTTTTCCGCTGTATAAACATATCCACTGACATTATGATAAAATTCCCAAAACTTATTGGGAAACTGTTCCTCATAATAAGTTATACCATCTTTAAGCCAGGCAGCAATATGTTTAAGGCTTGTTCCGGTGTTCTTTTTACTCCAAATATAAAGCATGGCATAAACAGGTGAAGAACTTAGATATATAACCTTTTCGTCACTGTTATGAAGTTTTGACACAGGATTTAAAGTTTCAATTCCAGATATAATTGAGCCATGATAAAGTAAATTTTCCAAAATAACTCCTCCTATTTGAATATAGTATATTTAAAAACATATATATTTACAAGACTTGTAAATACAGGCGGTTTGATGTATAATAT
>JAHHUB010000135.1 GCA_020024175.1 Oscillospiraceae bacterium
GATATTGACAGTTGGCAGACTGGATATATCCGTCTTATGAAATGGGGGCAAAAAAACAAGCCACTTGTTATGAATACATATCGTTCCATCCAGCGTGAATATATTGAATTCTTTATGTACCGAGTGTTGTACCAATACATAATCAAGGTAGTAAATACAGAATCAGAGGGACTACAAGTTTCTCAGGAGCAGTGTGATTTTGTTGCCAATTTCTATACACTTGCAATTAACGCTGTGTCGTTGGACTGGATACGCAATGGGATGAAAGAGCCTCCGGAAGAAATAGCACAAAATGTAAACTTTCTCATTGAAGGCGATTTTAAGAAGGCCCTTTTAAAATTTCAAAAAACGAATAAGAAATAGTTTTTACATAGAAGGCAGTATGTCAAAATTCTTTTGACATACTGCCTGTTTTGTAAAGGCATAATGCCCTTTAAATGTGTACAATAATAACAGAAGAAGCAAATTGCTTCCAAATCAAAAAATATAAATCAATAAGGAGGAGCATTATGTTTTATACTAACGGAAACTATGCCGCATTTTCAAAACCTCGTAAACCAAATAAGATTGAAGACCGCAAGGCATATATTGTGGGTGGTGGACTTGCCGGACTGTCTGCTGCCGCTTTCCTTGTTCGAGATGGACAGATGCCCGGAGAAAATATCATAATTCTGGAAGAACTTCCACTAGCCGGTGGTGGCTGTGACGGTATTCGTGATCCTAAATTGGGATATATCATCCGTGGTGGTCGTGAAATGGAAGACCATTTTGAGTGTCTTTGGGATCTTTATCGGTCGGTGCCATCCCTTAAAAACCCGGGACAGTCTGTTTTGGATGAATTTAATTATCTCAATATGGATGATCCAAGCAGTTCTCCGCTCCGTGTTACAGAAAAGCAGGGTCAGGATGCACATACCCTTCATAAGTTTGGATTAACCGACAAAGCAGCCATGGAATTGGCACAGCTTTTCCTGACACCGGAAAAAGATCTGGATGATAAACGCATTACGGATGTCTTTACGAAAGAGTTTTTTGAGTCCAATTTCTGGCTGTTTTGGCGCACTATGTTTGCTTTCGAGGATTGGCACAGTGCCATTGAAATGCGTCGGTATGTGACAAGATACATTCATCACGCTCACAATATTACCGACATTTCGTGCCTGAAATTCACAACATATAACCAGTATGAATCCCTGATTCTTCCCTTGCAGAAATACCTCGAGGAGCATGGCGTTAAATTCCAATATCAGACAATCGTAAAAAATGTTGAATTTAATATGCAGGGCGGTAAAAAGAAGGTTACACGCCTGATTTGTGATGTAAGCGGAGAACCGAAAAACTTGGACATCAGAGCCCAGGATCTGGTATTTATCACGCTGGGTTCTAACACGGAGCAAAGTGGCTTTGGCGATCAGACACATCCTGCTGTTGTTCCGGACGGTATTGGAGCAGCTTGGGAATTGTGGGAGAATATTGCATCTCAAAGTGATGACTTTGGTAATCCTAAAAAGTTCTGCGGAGATGTTGCCGGTTCTAATTGGGAAAGTGCAACCATTACTTGCTTTGATGACAGAATCCCTAGCTATATTGCAAAACTTACCGGACGAGATCCATACAATGGTAAAATCGTCACAGGCGGTCCTATCACTGCCAGAGATTCTTCCTGGTTGATGAGTTGGACAGTAAGCAGACAGCCTCATTTCGCTGTGCAAAAACCAAATGAAATCGTAGCTTGGGTCTATGGCCTATTTTCTGATAAAAAGGGCGATTATGTCAAAAAGACAATGGCAGAGTGTACCGGTGAAGAAATATGTATGGAGTGGCTTTATCATATTGGTGTACCTGTGGAAGAAATTCCTGAACTTGCCAAACACCATTCGGTTACAATTCCGTGTATGATGCCCTATGTGACTTCGTATTTTATGGTAAGACGTGCCGGAGATCGGCCTAAGATCGTAGTAGACGGTGCAGAGAACTTTGCATTCATCGGCGAACATGTAGAAACACCGAATGATACAGTATTTACCACAGAATATGCAGTTCGCACTGGTATGGAGGCTGTGTATACTCTGCTGAGTCTGGATAGGGGAGTTCCGGAAGTCTTTGCATCTCAATATGATTTGCGTATTTTACTGCGTGTAACGCATCATATGTTGGATGGAAGAAAAATCACCGATTTATCTCTGCCGTTCCCTCAGAAATTTGCCCTTAAACAGGTAATTAAGAAACTGGAAGGAACGACAATTTATGAAATGATGGTAGAGAACCATCTCATTTAACGGTATGTCCAAGTATAAATTTAGATATATACAGCCAATCTTATCTGTTGCAAAAAATATTATTATAGTGGCAGTACCGAAGGTATGTAGGTATTCATCTTGGTAGAATGTTCAATTTAGAATGATACTTAGATGTTGTATTCTCAATTGCAACTGAGTGTTAATTTATCATTCAGTGGAAATGATAAACAAAGCATACTGATAAGAAGCAGATATGATATTTATTGAAGAAACTTATCAAGAACAATTTATTTTGTAAAAATAAATTCCAATCGCTTTTGGTTCTGTTGGTGGTAGTAAGTCTAATAAGTAGGACTCTACTTTGATTTATAAAGCCGGTTACATTTGATATCAATCCTTTTAAGGGGAAAATCTATCCCTTTTGACTTGGTTGCTACATCAAATGTACCGGCTTTTTGTTGCCTTTTTTCAGTCGGTGGCAACTGAATAACCGTCCAACGCCAAAAATGATACAAAAGCACAAGAAGAAATCTACATCAGTAATAAAATTACTTAAAATAAATACGGTGCATCCAAAACGAACTGCACCGTATCCTACATATACAAACTGTCCTTAGCCGACTCTGGCTTATTGAACTAAATTTTATTATTTTATTCTAATTTTTTCCCACAGTGTGGACAGCAATCTGGAACATAAACAAGATATTTATCTCCAATATGTTCACCACAATAAGGACAATCATTAACAAATAAATATGCCATTGTCTGGCCAATAATTAAAATAATTGCAAACAATGCAATTATTCCTTTTTGATAACTAACTCCATAAATTAAAATAAGAAAAAATATCATTCTTGTTATTCTTAATAACCAAATTTTTCTTTTATAACCCATAGTAATTAACACTTTCCGTCATATTCTAAAAATTGTTCCGCAGACATATTTGCTACTTCATTATAATTTTTTTATCATACCATATACATCTTTTACTTTGCTTATAAGTATTGTCTTATTATAATATTTTTCTGTGTAGTATTGTAGATATTCTATCCTCATATATTATACGACTTGGAATTCCTGTTAATGAATATGTGGAACTTCCCAAATAATAGTTATACTTTTCTCTTGATAATTACTAATATCAAATATTCTATATGGTGTTACTACAAATAGTTTTTTAACTTGTTGTTATTATATAAATTCTATTTTAATTTTTCAATATATACTTTCCATAAACTTTATAAATCTTAATTGTAAAAAATACTGTTTTCATTTTTGTTAGCTATATGGTTAAAAAGGGAAGTATATTTTATTGATAAAATCACAACAAACTTAAAACTATAAATTAGCAACTATCCATCGATGGATTTTTTTGCTTAACAAAAAGGTGTCACTGAGTGACACCTTTTTAATTTGCATTAAAAGCCAATACTTAGCTACACCTTATCGGGTATAATTATAATTTATTTGATTGACTTTATACCCTTTTGAGTATAATATCTAAGTATGAATGTTATTGCAGAATTTATAAAACAAAAAAGGAAAGAAGCAGGTCTTACTCAAGAAGAATTTGCTGTGCGTTCAGGGCTTGGGCTTAGATTTGTCCGTGAACTTGAGCAAGGCAAAGAGACTGTAAGAATGGATAAAGTTAATCAAGCACTTGCAATGTTTGGTATGCAGGCTGTTCCGGGAAGGAAGGACGATAAATGAATGGTGCATACAGAAAAGCTTATGTATATGTAAGAGAAAACCTTGCAGGAATTTTACAAGAAACAGATTATGGTTATTCATTCAAATATGATGATGAATATTTAAAAACAGAAAATCAGTCACCTGTCAGCCTTACACTACCAATTAAAGAAGAAGAGTACACATCAAAAACTATGTTTTCATTTTTTGACGGTCTTATACCAGAAGGCTGGCTATTAAATATTGTTACAGATAACTGGAAAATATCACAAAATGACCGTTTTGGCTTGCTTTTAGTTGCGTGCAAAGACCCAATTGGAAATGTAACTATAAAGGGGGCTGAATAATGAACTGTCTATGTTGTGGAAAGCAAATATCACAAACAGCCACAGATATTGAAAAAGCTACTTGTTGGCATAAATCTTGTGTTAAAAAGTTTTTTGGTACAAGTAAATTTCCTAATATTGAACTTACAGAAGATGTTATAAAAAAAATAGCCGAAGAAAATACAAATAGGGGATATACTGTTCCAGGGGTTCAAAAAAAATTATCTTTACATTTAGAAAAAAGCAATAATCCTCGTCTTACACTAGTAAACTATCCAACAGGATATATTTTAAAGCCACAGACAAAAGAGTATAATCTGTTGCCTGAAAGTGAATATTTAATTATGACTATGGCAAAAGCAACTGGTATAAAAACTGTTCCTTTTGCACTTATTAAAATGCAAGATAACTTTGCATACATTACAAAAAGAATAGACAGAGTTTTACCAACTACAAAAAATAAAAATG
>JAHHUB010000136.1 GCA_020024175.1 Oscillospiraceae bacterium
AAATAAAAAGAAATAATTGTTATAAAGTAAAATGGACTTTTTGAAAATTTTGTTGTAAAATGTAAATGAATTCATAAATCCTTTCAGCTAAATCTGTTTTTGATTTTTTGGGAAAGGCTTGTTTCCAAAATTTCGCCGTCTGGAAACAAGAAATTTATTAGCGTGGCGGCAGCAAATGGATGGTTTAAAATGGATATTCGTGGCAAAGATATTAAAATTTTTTCCGCTAATTCAAATCCTAAAGTTTCAGCAGAAATTGCAAAGCATTTAGGTTTGCCATTAGGCAAATGTGAAGTTAAAACATTCTCTGACGGTGAAATTGCCGTAACTCTTACCGAATCTGTAAGAGGCTCCGATGTTTTCGTAGTTCAGTCTACCTGTTCTCCTGTAAACAACAATTTAATGGAATTACTTATTATGATTGATGCATTAAAACGTGCTTCCGCAGGTAGAATAACAGCTGTTATCCCTTACTTCGGATACGCAAGACAGGACAGAAAGGCTAAGGCAAGAGACCCGATTTCTGCTAAATTGGTTGCTGACCTTATTACAACAGCAGGTGCAGACAGAATCCTCACAATGGATCTCCATGCTTCACAAATTCAAGGTTTCTTTAATATTCCTGTTGATCACCTTTTGGGTGTGCCTCTTTTGGCTCCTTACTTCAAGAGCAAGTTTGAAGGTACACACAGTGACATTGTTGTAGTTTCTCCTGACCTTGGTTCTGTTACAAGAGCAAGAAACTTTGCCGAAAGAATTGATGCTCCTATCGCAATTATTGATAAACGTCGTCCTAAGGCAAATGTCAGTGAAGTTATGAATATTATCGGTGATATTGATGGCAAAACAGCTATTTTGGTTGACGATATGGTTGATACAGCCGGCACAATCTGCAATGCAGCTAAAGCTCTTATGGAAAAAGGTGCAAAGGAAATTTACGCTTGTGCAACTCACGGTGTACTTTCCGGTCCTGCTCTTGAAAGAATTGATGAATCACCTATTAAAGAATTCGTTTTCCTTGATACTATTCCGATACCTGTAAATGAACACACATCTAAAATTGTTTCTCTGTCTGTTGCTGAAGTATTTGCTGAAGCTATTGACAGAATTTTCGGAAATCAACCGGTTTCTCCTTTGTTTGTTTAATTTATTAAAAAAGCAATCGCTCAGATACCATATAGGTATTTGAGCGTTTTTGCCCATTAATTCCCTTTGTATAGGAGCTGTAAACTATGTTTTTTAAATCCAATACCCCAAAAAGTCCCATGGATTATATGGTAGTAGGTTTGGGCAATCCTGGCACAGAATATGAAAATACCCGTCATAATGCAGGCTTTATGGCTATTGACACCATCTGCAAAGAACTTAATATAAAACCCGACCGTCTTAAATTTAAATCTATCTGTTGTGATGCTGTAATCGGCGATAAGAGAGTTTTATTTTTAAAACCCACTACTTATATGAATCTTTCCGGTGAGGCTGTACTGGCTGCCCGTGATTTTTATAAAATTCCCAATGAACATATAATCGTTATTTATGATGATATATCATTGGAACCTGGTAAACTTCGCATACGACAAAAAGGCAGCCATGGAGGGCATAACGGTGCTAAAAGCATTACTCTCCTGACAGGTTCGGAAAATTTTCCGAGAATTAAACTTGGTATAGGAGCTAAACCCCATCCTGATTATGATTTGGCAAAGTGGGTTTTAAGTAAATTCTCCAAAGAAGATATGACTGCTTTACAAACTTCTCTGGACCACTGTCTTGATATAGTAACACTTATTATAAACGGTAAAATTTCCGAAGCTATGAATAAATACAACTAACAAATTACACAGCACGGATAAAATTCTGTGCTGTGTCTTTTAAAACAAGTTTTACATTAAAGCAAAATCATCTGCTTTAAATTACCAAAAACCTGTTATTTTTTAAGTTGACAAAATACTGTTTATATGATAAAATCATATTATCTGATTTGAGATATTCATATTATTTTTAAAACTTAATATGCGGATGTGGTGGAATTGGCAGACACGTTAGATTTAGGCTCTAATGTCGAAGACATGCAGGTTCAAGTCCTGTCATCCGCACCAAACACAAAAAATCCGAACCAATATTTAAATTGGTTCGGATTTTTATTTTTTTGCAAATAACACCTAATTAAAACTATAATCAGTTTATCTTAAACTTTTGACAATCCGTTTACAGTGGCATTATAACATTTTACTATATCCTGCAAAATTTCTGGATATTCAAAATCCTTGTGATAAACTAAATTTACTTCTCTTACCATAGAAAAATTCTCTATAGGCAACAATGCAATTTTATTTTTTCTGTACTCATCAACACAAGTACTTCTTGCCAAAATTGACACTCCGAAATTTCTGCGGATTAAATCTTTTATTGTTGCTATATTGTCAATTTCCATCAACACATTAAATTCATCAATATGTTTATTTTGGCTTTCTAAAGAAGATACGAACATATTCCATGTACTGGAGCTGGAAGAACGCAGTATCAAATTTTCGTGTTTTATCTGTTCAATAGTTACTGCAGGCAATCTTGCCAAATGATTTGTAGGCGACACTGCCAAAACAAGACAATCTGTATCTAAAACCAAACTTTTAAGGGAAGGGTCATTAATTCTACTCTCTATAATAGCTAAATGAAGCTGATAATTTTTAAGCATTGAACATAAATTTTCTGTAGTTTCCGTAAAAATTTTAATTTTAACATTGTCATGAGTTGTAGCATAATTTGCCAGTGCTTCTGTGCTGGCATTGCTTTCGGCAGTATGAGTAATACCCACCGACAAAGCCGAGATTTGCTTTTTTTGATTGATAAGTTCTTCTTTTAAATTCTGTGTAAGAGATACCATTCGCTTTGCATATTTTACAACCAATTCCCCTTCACGGGTTATATGAAGTTTATTATTGGAACGGGAAAATAATTTTACTCCCAAATCTTCTTCCAACATACGAATATGTTTACTCACAGCCGGCTGAGTTAGAGCAAGTTGCTCCGCTGCCTTGGTAAAACTGCCTGTTTCGTATATTTTAAGCAGTGATATAACTTTTGCATCAATCATAGGTTTCACTCCATAATTTTATTATGTTTTATTATATAACTTCAGGTTTATAATTGCAAATTTCTGAACAAACTTTTTTTTCATCTTTTATCATAAATTTGCAAATCATAATTATTGACATAATACAACACAAAACCTCTGCTGTGGGAGTTGCCCAAGCTGCCCCATAAATCGGAAAAATTTTGTTGAGCATAAACATCAGCGGAATATCTATAACACCTTTTCTCATAACTGCCAGCAGAAATGAATTTTTTCCCATACCCACAGCCTGAAAAAAACTGATACAGCTATATGCACAAGCAGAAAAAGGTTCTCCCAAACAAAGTATAATGAGAAATTTTCCGCCATAAACAACAGCTTGTGAACCACTTTGAATAAATATACTTACCAAAGATTTATCAAAAATTAAACAACAAGCCAAGCAGACAAGTGCACATAATATAGAAATCTTTATAGTCAAACTTGTGGCTTTTTTCATTCTGTCAAAGTTCCCCTGAGAATAATTATAACTGATAAGCGGAAGCATACCCTGAGTCATTCCTCTAACAATGCTGTGAGCCAACATATTTACCTTTTTAGCTACACCTATACCTGTTTGTATAAGTATTCCATATGATGAAAGCAAATTATCCAATACCGCATAAGATATATTTTCACAAACTGTCATAATGCAAGCCGGAAGTCCCACTGCAAAAACATCTGCTGCTATACCATCTTTTACAGATATTTTTTTAGGTGAGAAAGACAATGCAGAAGTAAATCTGTTTTTATAGATAACAAAAATAAAAAAAAACATTGAAA
The DNA here is from genome assembly GCA_020024175.1 of Oscillospiraceae bacterium. Lineage (GTDB taxonomy): Bacteria > Bacillota > Clostridia > Oscillospirales > Ruminococcaceae > JAHHUA01. Next base: position 3,893 of record JAHHUB010000136.1, read on the forward strand.
TAAAATTCGACAAAGCTGTTGCCAATGCTGCACCTAAAATTTCATTTCCCGGTTTTAAAATTACAAACATAAAAAGAGGATCCAAAATTATATTTAAAATGCCGCCTAAAATAATTCCCATTCCTGACTTAAAGCCATGTCCTTCTGATCTTATCAAATGACTTAACACATTGCTTATAACCGTAAACACTCCACCTAAAATAACTGTAATAAACAAATATTCTTTGGCATATATATGAATTTGCTGATTTTTTCCTCCCAACCAGTTTATAAAATAATCCATAAATAAAACAACCAATAAAATATAACTTAGAGCTGTAACAATACTGCTCCAAAGTGAAAATGCAGATATATTTGCAGCTTTATCCTCATTGTTTCTGCCAAGAGCTCTTGATATGGTACTACATCCACCTATTCCAAACAAATTTGATATGGCAGAAAGAAACATAAATGCCGGCATACATACTGTTATAGCGGTGAGTTTTGCATCATCACCGGTAAGTCCTATAAAAAAAGTATCAGCTACATTATAAATTACAATAATAATCTGACCCAAAACAGCCGGTAAAGCCAATCTGACAAAAGCATTTTTCAATGGAGCTGTTTCAAATAATAAATTTTCACACTGCGAGTTCATATATTTCACCTTACTTAATAATATTTTGACTATTTACCTAGCCACTGTGGATTTGATTATAGAACACAAAATATGCAGCGTCAAATTATGATTTGTTATATATTCTTAATAAATTTTTATAATATTGCTTTAAATATAAAAAAATCAGTTATAAATCCCTAATATA
>JAHHUB010000137.1 GCA_020024175.1 Oscillospiraceae bacterium
AAAAAGGAGAATTATATTTATGTCAGTAATAACATTAACAGCAGAAAATTTTGAAAACGAAGTTTTAAAAAGCGATAAACCTGTACTCATTGATTTTTGGGCAGAATGGTGTGGACCATGTCAGGCATTTTCTCCCATTGTAGATGAAGTTGCCGATGAAAGAAATGATATTAAAGTATGCAAAGTAAATATAGATCAGCAACGCCAGTTAGCCGCAAAATTTAAAGTTATGAGTATCCCTACATTATTGGTAATTAAAAACGGTGAAATAACCAACAGATCTGTAGGTTTTATCTCCAAAGATGAAATTTTCTCATTAATCTAATAAAAAAAGCGAGAGCTTAAATTATAGCCCTCGCTTTTTTTGCGTTTATACTATTCTTCATCGGAATTTTCCTGAGTTGAACTTTCCGATGATGTTTCCTGTTTGGCAGAGCCTATCAAAACTTCCAAAGCTTTTCTCAGCTGAGCATCATCTTGAACACCAATTACATCTAATTTATCTTCTAATTCGATAGGTATAGACACTTCAAAATCAGCTTTTACTCCTACCCTATTATAACTGTCTGACACAGGCATTACATATTCTGCCACTGTTATTTTCATCATAGAACCATCAGTTAATTTAAAATAATTCTGCATAAGACCTTTTCCGGCAGTGGTATTACCAACTGATTTGGCTTTTCCATAATCTTTAAGAGCCTGAGCAAAAATTTCCGCAGCATCCGAAGAATGTCGATTTGTAACCACTACCATTGGCAGATTTATTTCAAAGCTGTCGCTGGAGTAGAGAAGTTCAACATTTCCCTGCTTATATCTGGCTGAAACAATAGGTCCTTCCGGCAAAAGTTTGTCCAAAACAGTACATACTGAATCTATATCTCCACCTGCTGTATTTCTCACATCAAAAACCAATCCTTCAACATGGCTGCCGATAAGATCATCCAATACTCTGTTAAACTGGTTTGGGGTTGTTTGGTCAAAAGATGTTATTTTAATATATCCATATTTATCAAAAATATTTGACTGAACCACAGGTTTTTCAATTATACGCCTTGTTATTTCAAATACTTTTTCCTTTACATCACGCCTGATTTTAATGGACATCAATGTACCTGGGTCATCTTGCAGCATTTTCAGGCAGTTATCATAATTTTCCTTATTGACTTCAGTTTCGTCAATTTCAATTATTAAATCTCCGGGGTAAAGTCCCACTTCTTCAGCCGGACTATCCGGAATAATTTCTTCTATGCACATATATCCACTGTCATTTTGATATACTTCAATTCCTATTTCACCTATATTTTTTTCGGTTTTCTTAGTTTTAAGCATATACTCAGCCGCTGTAATATATTCAGCAAAAGGGTCTTTGATACCACTGATATATCCGTCAGCTATGGCATCCATAAGTACTTCGTTATTAACATCACTTATAGATTTTGTTCTCACAATATTGTCTATTTCAGACAACTTTGAATAAAGGGCTTCTCTTTCTTTTATTGCGTACATCTTATCAGAAAATACCTCAGAAGAATAAACCATGGTTATTGAAAATGTAACTGCAATGACTATAAGTATAAGGGCTATCACTGTCCCGAATGAAATTTTCTTATTCATATATGCCTCCGTAAATTTAATTATATTTATTATTGTATAACAAAAATCATTTTTTTGCCATAGAAAAATAAAAAATTTTATTTTCAAAGGGATTTTTCTTATTTTATACATAGTTTATTTATAATTAATTAAATAATCAGCACATATATAAGATGTTTTAACTGGAATTTGACAATTAAATTATTTGATGATAAAATTTTTATATATTTTTCAAGGAGAGCGATTTATATGGCAGACAGAAAATCCGAAATTTTAACAAAACTTGGGGACAGTCCTGTTTCCGCCTCAAAATTAGCTGAATATTTTGGTGTGAGCCGTCAGATTATTGTAGGGGACATAGCTATTTTGAGAGCTTTGGGCAACGACATAGTTTCCACTCCCAAAGGCTATACTATAAATAAGAAAAACAGTGAAAATTATTATGTAATCACAGCCAAACACCGTGATGACCAGCTTAAAGATGAACTTTACACCATAGTTGACAACGGCGGAATTGTAGTTGATGTTCAAATAGAACATGGGGTTTACGGGCTTATCACCTGTCCTTTATATTTATCATCACGCTATGAATGTGACTTATTTATCGAAAAAATCGGCAAGGATGATTCTTTGCCTCTCTGCACTCTTACAGGCGGTGTACATTTGCACACAATTTCTTGCAAAACAAAGGAATGTTATAACAGAATAACCGAAAATCTCAAAAAAATGGATATTTTAATTGACTAACTGCCACAGATATTTTATTATATATATAGCTGTCATGACATCAGTATATATAATTAATTACGTGAGGTTAGAGTTATGCAAAAATCAAAAACACACAATATGGTAATCGCAGCTTTGCTCTGTGCAATAGGAATTGTAATCCCTATGTTTTTCCCGAAAATAGTTATTGAACCCGCTTCATTTACTTTGGCAAGCCATGTGCCGATTTTTATTGCCATGTTTATTTCCCCTACTATTGCTGCAGCAGTAAGTCTTGGTACAACTTTGGGATTTTTGGTAAGCGGACTTCCTCCAATAGTTGTGCTTCGAGCATTTTCCCACTTGCTTTTTGCTTATGTTGGATCTTGTTACTACCACAAACACACCGAAAAAATGTCTAAATTCTCCTCAATTACAATTTGGGCACTGGTTGTATCTCTGATTCACGGAATAGGTGAATTTATCGTTGTAACACTTTTCTACTTCGGCGGAAATGTAAACGAAAACTTCTATAAAAACGGATTCTTTGTTTCTGTATTTGTACTGGTATTTTTGGGCACAATAATTCACAGTATGGTGGATTTCTACATTTCTTGCTTTGTATCCAAACCACTGAAACTTATAAAAACAAATTAAAATCATTTTTATAATTATTTACAATTAATTTTTAAATAATATAAACATATGATACATTAGCAGCAGTTAATGTGATATAATACCCCTTATAGTACTTATGAGGGGTGTTTTTTTTGAGTGAAAATAAAAAGAAAAAAAACAGGAAAAATTTTGTTTTTTTTATTTTGTCAATTACAATAATTGTAGTTATATCAGTTGTAATTCTTGCGGTAATAGACAATTTTGGCGGTTTAAATGCTGTAACAAATGATATAATAGAAATATCAAAAGATCATTATTTACTGGGACTTATTCTTTTTTTGCTGATTCAGACTGCACAAATAATAATATCTGTAATTCCTGGTGAGCCTTTAGAAGTTTTGGCAGGTATGCTTTATGGTACATGGGGTGGGTTTTTCTGGTGCACTGTGGGAATTATAATCGGTTCTTCCATAATATTTTATGCTGTACGCAAATTCGGAATAAAACTTGCGGAAAAATTTATAGATACCGATAATCTTTTTGACTATGATTTTATGAAAAACAACACAGGAATGGAAACCATACTTTTCATATTGTTTTTAATTCCAGGTACACCTAAAGATGTGCTTATATATGTGGCTGCTTTGTCAAAAATAAAGCTTTCCACATTTTTAATTATAACTTCCTTTGCCAGAATCCCTTCCATTGTAACATCAACCTATGCTGGTTCAAATCTTGGTCAGGGCAATATAACCAAAACTATATTAATCTTTGTGATAATAGCTCTCATAGGGTTAATCGGAATTTATCTTCAACCTAAAATCATGAAAAAACTCAAAGAAAAGCGTGAATCCTAATGCAAGTTTTGTCAAAATAATTGTCTAACTTATACAAAGTAAACTGTATTTGATAAAAAGCTGTTTACAAAAGATTTTTCCTATGATATAATAAGAAACTGACATAACCATCGTCTTGGAGTCAGGGTATTGCCGAATTTTCGGAGTTTCACCATCCTTTCTCTATGACCTTTGGATGTTAATAATTTAAGAGGTGAAAGAAAATGCTTTTGAAAGAAGAAAAAAATGCAGTAATCGCTGCAAACAAAACACACGAAACAGACACAGGTTCTCCTGAAGTTCAAATTGCTATCCTGACAGCAAGAATCAACCAACTTACAGAACATCTTAAAACTCATGAAAAAGACCACCACTCCAGACGCGGCCTTTTCAAGATGATCGGTAAGAGAAGAAACTTGCTCAACTACCTTGCTAAGAAAGATATTAATCGTTACAGAGAAATTATCACAAAGCTCGGTATCCGTAAGTAATTCAGTATACACAAGGCAGGTGTGTAAATCACCTGCCTTATTGTATAAAAGGGGGTTGTTTAGCAGTGAATCGACAGTTTAATTTTTTTAAGCTGTGGATTTATTGCTAAAACCTCCCTTTGACTATATTTAAAAGAAATGGAGTGTTTATTTAAAATGTTTGAAGATTTTAAAGTATTTGAAACCGAATTTGCCGGCAAACCTATTTCCTTTGAAACAGGTAAAATGTGTGAACTTTCCAATGGTTCCTGTTTGGTCAGATACGGCGGCACAACAGTCCTTGTAAATGTTACAGCTTCAAAAAAACCAAGGGAAGGAATTGACTTTTTCCCTCTTTCCGTTGACTTTGAAGAAAAGCTCTATGCAGTAGGTAAAATCCCTGGTTCCTTCCTCAAAAGAGAAGGCAGACCTACAGAAAAAGCTATTCTTGCATCAAGAGTAGT
>JAHHUB010000138.1 GCA_020024175.1 Oscillospiraceae bacterium
CCTTAGTATTGGTGGTTATATTAAAATTACATCAGCAAACATAAAATAGTTATTGGAAATTTATCACATTATTTCATATTGTATGACAAATATTCATATTTTGTTCATATAATATTTCAGTATTAGTAATAAAACAGTATTGTGTAATAAACAGTAGTGTGCTATAATCAGTACACAGTGAGGTGATCAGATGAATACGCAGTTCAGAAAAGGCGTTATTGAAATGTGCATCCTTGCCTTAATCGAAAGAACAGATATGTACGGGTATGAAATTGTCCAAAGTATTGCTCAGTATACGGAAATTAATGAAGGCACTGTCTATCCTATTTTAAGACGGCTGACTTTGGAAGAATATTTTGTTACATATTTAAAAGAAAGTTCCACAGGACCCGCAAGAAAATATTATCATCTTACGGAAAAAGGCGGAGCTTATTTGGGATCACTAAAAGTCGATTGGCAGGAATTTTCATGTATGGTGGATAAAATTTTAAGAGGTGAAGAAAATGACTAGACTTGAATACTTGGACATATTGGAACAAAAATTAAAAAAATATATGACACAAAAGGAAGTAAATGATATTGTAAGAGATTATGCCGAATATTTTGAAGAAGGCAAAGCTCAGGGGAAAACAGATGAAGAAACCGCAGCAAAACTGGGAGCTCCCGAAAAGATTGCGGAACAAATTTTGGAAGAAAATAATTATGATGTTGAGTTAAACAGCATACCTGACCGAAAAAAACACATTTTCACTGATTCAAAAGAAAAAGTTAAAAATGGTTTTTCTGTTGTAGGGAAATGGACTAAACAGTTTTTCAGTGGTTTTTCAAAGGGTGTAAAAAAATTAAATATCCCGAATTTTCTTAAAAATACTATTTTGATTATAATAGGTATTCCGTTGGCATTAGTTTTGTTGGGAATAGGTTTTTTGGCAGCTGCAGCATTAATCAGTTTTATTTTGGCTGTGTTGGGTGCTTTGTTAATAACAGGTTGTCTTTTATTTATACCGGCAGTTCTTCTGATAGCTTGTTCAGGACTGATTTTTGATTTTGTATATGTGTCAATACCAATTTTAGCTATAATATGCGGTGTGGGATGTTTGGCTTTGGGACTTTGTTTAATAGGTTTTGCCCTTGTAATTTGCCAGGATATTAAAAAATTCTTTACAAGAAAATGCAAAAAACAAAAAACTGATTCAGAAAAAGAAATTTCTGCAAATGAGGAAGGATGTGAAAATAATGACTAAACTCAAAAAATTTACCATTACTTGCGGTGCCATATTTTTAGTATGTGTTTTGGGAGTTCTTGTTATGCTGCCGTTTTGTGTCAATGATTTAGTTGACAGCTATAATGAAATAATCTCTGATGATATGGAATTTACTTACCATGAAATAACTTTGGATGAAAATGTAAAAAATCTTAATATTTATAATAGCTGTTATGTGGAAATGAGAAAATCAAAGGATAATTTGATTCATGTAAAAACTTTAAATGCAGGTATAACCAATTTTTCTGCAAATGTGTACTATTATGATTCTGATGATAAAGCAGAACTGGATTTTTCTCAAAAAGGAAACGGAGCCATAACAAAGGATAATATTATTAAAACAATAAATTGGAATATCAATCATATTCCGGAAGCTATTATTTATGTTCCCGAAAATATAAATATTACAACTGTATGGCAAAGGCTCAGAAATCCTTATACAGGTGAATTTTATCCTCAAAAACCAACAGACCATTATATCACAAACAGTAGTGAAGATACTGTATCAGTTGAAGTTGTAACTGACAAAGCATCACTTATTTTGGAAATAAATGAATGTAAGAATACATTACAGCAGCTTTATTATGAACTTGATGACAGGAGAGCGGAGTATGCAGATCGAATTAAGTCAGATATGATTATAGGTACCGATTCCTTTAATTATCTTTATGAAAATATTCTTACAGAAAGATTGCATATGGTTGATCTTATTTATTCACTTAACCAAAATGAAGAAATGAGAAGTAAATATGAGGAAATTGCTTATACTCTCACCGCCAATGAACAGGCATTGGATATAAGCAAATTAAAAATTGAAAATGCGAAAAAAAATTCTGACCATGAAACTTTTACCAAAATAAGAATTGAAGAGAATGCCAAAATAGAAGTATCCCAAAAAATCGTGTCGGATTTGTCTTTGAAATTTGATAATTACATAAAATTATCATCAAATTTCCAAGAGGCTGAATCATCCAAGGAAACAGATGCGTCAAGTTCCAATGAACAGACCATGCCTACCGATGAAGAATCTACATCTTCCCAAAGTTCAAAACAGTCCATGGAAAGTGAAAGCTCCAAGACCGAGGATAATTCTTCTTCTGAAAAATAGGGCGGTAAAATATGAAAATAATTATAATAGGTTTAATTTGCTTTATAACATTTATGCATGAAATAACATTCTGTATTGATTAAAAATAATAAAAGGACTTCCGAATTTTTCGGAAGTCCTTTTATTATTTGTTTAAAACTGTCAATGTATCATCTGCTATTTGCAGCATTACAGGTACATTTATATGCAGCGGGCATTTTTGTATGCACTGATTGCAGGTTACGCAATTAGGTGCTTTTTCGTAATTTTTCAGACTGTCATAAGCTTCTGCTGCTTTTTTTTCGTTTTTGTCCTTAACATAATCGTTGTATATTTTAAAAATTTCCGGAATATTTACACTCATAAAACAGGGGAGACATTTTTTACAGCCAACACATGGATTTAATTCAAGTTTCTTTTCTGACATTTATTTTCTCCTACTTTAAAATATTTTTTATTGCATCTAAACAGAAATCAACTTCTTCTTCAGTGTTAAACTGGCTGAAAGAAAATCTCACTGTTCCTTGTGGATAAGTGTTTAAGGTATGATGAGCTCTTGGAGCACAGTGCAGACCACAGCGTGTCATAATGCCGTATTCACTTTCAAGCTGAAAAGCGGCTTCCGCATTGTCAATTTCAATAAAATCCAAAGACACAATGGGAGCTCTTTCAATAAAATCATCTTTTCCTACAGTTTTTACACCTTTTATATTCTGTATGCCGTTATAGAAGCGTTTTGCAATTTTAAGTTCCTGCTCCAGTATTTTTTCGGAATTTTCGTTTTTAAGATAATCTAAAGCTGCATGAAGTCCCACTATACCAGGCAGATTCATGGTTCCTGACTCATATCTGTCCGGGAGCTGGCTTGGCATTTCTTCCAAATGGCTGAAACTTCCTGTACCTCCTGCAATAAGAGGAGTAGTTTCAGTTGCCATTTCATCGGAAATGAGGAATCCACCTATTCCCTGAGGACCTCTCAAACTTTTATGACCTGTAAAGCAAAGGGTGTCAATGTTCATTTTTTTCATATCAATGGGGAAAACACCAGCAGTTTGAGCAGTATCCACTATAAATTTAATATTGTGTTTTTTGCAGATTTTTCCCACTTCTTCTATTGGGAGCAAGGTTCCGCAGACATTGGAACCATGAAGCATCATAACTGCTTTTGTGTTGGGTTTAATGAGTTCTTCCACTTTCTCGGGGTTTAATGTGCCATCCGGATTACATTTTGCCGCATCAAATTCGATAATTCCCATATCTTTAAGCTGAACCAAAGGTCTTAGCATTGCATTATGTTCCATAGAACTTATTATTACATGATCACCTTTTTTGAGAAAACCTTTGATGATATAGTTTAGTGAATAAGTAATGCTGGGTGTAAATATCACATTGGAAACTTTGTCAAAATTAAAAAGTTCACAGAGCATTTCACGGGTGTCATAAACCACATTTTCCAAAGCGTAAGCCTCGCTGTAACCTCCTCTGTTAATATTGTAGCAGCCGTTATCCAGCATATCTTTAACAGCATCTGATACACCTGGAGCTTTTGGAAAAGAGGTACTGCTGTTGTCAAAATAAATTCTTTTCATATTAAAACCATCCTATTTACATTATTAATAATTTAATAATATCACATAACCAGCTATTTGCAATACCTAAAAAATGTTATAGATAAAATATATAGTTATTCATAGATTTATTCAATATTTGTATTTTACATTGGTATTTTGCTATGCTATCATATAATTACTGTAATTACGGATAAAAACATTTAAATCATCTAAGGAGATCTTAAAAATGAAGAAAAACAGATACATATCAATTATTGTAATGGGAGTTATTATGGGAATTTTCTCTGTACTCCTTGTCTATCTTGGAAATCCCAAAAATATGGGATTTTGTATAGCTTGTTTTGTGCGTGATATAGCAGGCTCACTGGGTATGCACAATGCAGCAGCAGTTCAGTATATGCGTCCTGAAGTAATAGGACTTGTACTGGGTGCTTTTGTTATGTCATTAATAGGAAAAGAATTTAAACCAACAGGTGGTTCATCACCTTTTATAAGATTTATTTTAGGCTGTTTTGTTACAGTTGGTGCTTTGATGTTCCTGGGTTGTCCTCTCAGAATGGTTCTGCGTTTAGGCGGCGGTGATGTCAATGCTGTTTTCGGACTTATAGGTTTTTCACTTGGTATCGGTGCCGGTATTTTTGCTTTAAACAAAGGCTTTTCTCTTAAAAGATCTTATAACCAAAGCCATACCGAAGGAAGTCTGTTTGGCATTGTAAATATTATGCTGCTGGTTATGATTTTGTTTGTACCGCAAATTTT
>JAHHUB010000139.1 GCA_020024175.1 Oscillospiraceae bacterium
GTTGTTAAGTCTTCTATTAAAGATATTAACTTTTCGTAAGAATTTACAGGAATACCTTCCTTTATCTGGCGTTTATCTTCTTCAGGCAAGTGATTTGTGTACACATCAAATACAATATCCGGTGTTAAACTGCCTTTTGTAAACACTGCAATTTTGTTTTCATATTCTTTTATCATATACATATAATCGGAAAAATCCTCTTTGTCCACTGATATATTTTCGATTTTTTCTTCGGCTTTTACAGGTGAATCGGAGAAAATCGTTCCAAAATAAAACCCCAACCCGGCAGAAATAAATACTGCCAATAAAGTTATAACAAAACTGTGTTTAATTTTCATAAAAAACCCTCTTTTGATTAAAAATATAATATAAATAATACTCTGTTTATATTTTTACACATATTTAAAAAAATATTCCAAAGAAAGATTAATAAATAGCTAACACTTTTAATTTAAAATGTGGTATAATGATAAAAGGATATTTTTGCAGTAAAAAAGGATTTACTGGTTATCCTGTAAAAACAGCAAATTTTGCACTAATTTTTAGGAGGGATAAATTTTTTATGAGCAACAGTCCAAATCCGGTTTCCCGAGAATTTCATCCATTCAAAGCAATCGGAAAATTTATATTGGTATTGATTATGATGGGAATTATAATCGCTTCCATAGTTGCTTCAGTCCTTACGGTTTATATTTTTAAATCAATGGATATAGAAGGGATTAAACTAGAAAATGTAAAATACAATTATACCACTATTCTTTATTGTCAAAACAGTGCTTCAGGGGAGTATGAAGAATTTCAGCGGCTCTCCGGAAGTGAGAACAGAATTTGGGTTGATTACAACAATATGTCGCCATACCTTGCAAAAGCAGCCATTGCCATTGAAGATAAAAACTTCAAAAAACACAATGGTGTTGACTGGAGAAGAACGGTTTTAGCTGCGGTAAATCACTTTATACCATTTTCTTCATCAAGATTTGGTGCATCAACTATTACCCAGCAGCTTATCAAAAATGTGACACATGATGATGATGTCCGTGTGGACAGAAAAGTAAGAGAAATTTTCAGAGCTATTAATCTGGAGCAGGATTATTCCAAAGAACAGATTATGGAAGCTTATTTAAATACGATTTCCCTGGGTAACAATACAAATGGGGTAGAAGCAGCAGCTAACCTTTATTTTGCAAAAAAAGCCAAGGATTTAACTATGGCTGAGTCAGCAGCAATTATTGGTATTACCCAAAACCCCAGTAAATGGAATCCTTTCGTTTTCCCTGAAAACAATAAAAAACGCCGTGAAACAATCATGGATGAAATGTATTCTCAGGGACTTGTCACTAAGGATGAATATGACAAGGCTAAAAAGCAAAAACTTGAATTTAAGAGCGAAGAAAATAAGAAAAGAATTGAAAGTACACAAAACTGGTTTGTGGACCATGTGTTGAACGAAGTAATTGATGATTTGGTGGAAAAGAAAAACTACACCAGAAGTTATGCATCATCACAGGTATTTAACGGCGGTTATCGAATCTATATGACAATGAATAAGGAAATTCAGGAATATGCTGAAAAAGCCTTTACTGATATGGAAAATACCTTCCCAAAAATCGCCAATGAAGAATATCCGGAAGGTGCCTTTGTACTTATGGATACCAACGGAAAAGTTATAGCTTTGGTAGGTTCCAATCGTCCAAAGACAGGAGCAAGACTTTTTAACAGAGCTACAGATGCCAAAAGACAACCGGGTTCTGCCATAAAACCCCTGGCGTCATATACTCCTGCTATGGAAAGAAACTTAATCACATGGTCAACCATAATTGAAGATGGTCCTATAACTTTAAATGAAGGCACACCAAATGAACGCCAATGGCCGGTAAACCATTACCGCAGTTATATAGGCCCTGTTACAGTGGATTATGCCATAAGACGCTCTACCAACACAATTCCTGTAAAATTGGTTCAGGAGCTTACCCCAGATGTTTGCTTTGATTTTCTCACAGATAAATTAAAGTTTGAAAACCTTGTAGACAATGAATATGTTGGAGGAAGAATTGTGGGTGATAAATACCTTCCTTCAATGGCTTTGGGTGGACTTACAAATGGTGTAACACCACTGGAAATTACAGCAGGCTATCAAATTTTTGCCAATGGAGGAACATTTACCAAACCTTACTGTTACACAAGAGTTTTAGACAGTGAAGGCAATGTAATTTTGGAAAAAGATACCACACCTATCAGAGTTATAAGCGGTGAAACATCCGCAGTAATGTGCAAACTTCTTCAAAGAGTTACCACAGGTCCCCTTGCTACAGGTACCACAGCTAAATTCAGCCAAATGCCTGTTGCCGGCAAAACAGGTACTACAGACCGTGATGTGGACCAATGGTTTATAGGTGTAACTCCTTATTATGTAGCAGGAGTTTGGCTTGGATATGATGAGGCCCAAACGATTAGATATTACTCATATCCACCTCCAATTATATGGAAAAATATGATGGGACCTATTCATAAGGATTTGGAAGTAAAGGACTTTGATTATGGAGATAATATTGTCAAAGCAACTTACTGTTTGAAATCAGGGGGATTAGCTACATCTTCATGTACCGAAACAGATACAGGCTGGTATAAACGCAGCAATATTCCCGGAAGCTGTCCCGGTGATGAGTATTTGAATGAGGACGAGGATTATGAAGAAAATCCTGATGACGAAGAATATTTCAATGATGAAGAAGAAAATGAAAAAGACAGAAAACGTCCACCACGCCGTCATAAGAAAAATAAACATGATGACGATGATGAAGACTAACACAGGGGGTACTTAAATTGAAAGGAATTATTTTAGCCGGAGGTAAAGGAACCAGACTTTATCCAATGACCACAACAGTTCCCAAACCATTATTACCGGTATATGACAAACCGCTTATTTATCACCCTATGTCCTTACTTATAAAGGCAGGAATAAAAGATGTACTGGTAATTGTACCACCTTATTTGCAGGAACCTTTTGAAAATTTATTCGGGGACGGAAGTCGTTTGGGAATGAATATATGTTATAAACAACAAATGGTTCAAAGAGGTATTGCTGATGCTTTTATAGTGGGAAAAGACTTTATCGGTGATGATGATGTTTGCCTTATGTTGGCAGATAATATATTTATAGGCAGTGATAATGAACTTACATTTACACCTGATGATAAAATGGACGGAGCCACTGTGTTTGGATACTATGTGGATAACCCCAAACCTTTTGGTGTGGTGGAATTTGACAAGGACGGCAATGTGCTTTCCATTGAGGAAAAGCCCCAAAATCCAAAGTCAAATTACATAGTTCCAGGTATGTATTTTTACGACAATGATGTGGTTAAAATTGCAGAAAATGTAAAACCATCAGCCAGAGGTGAACTGGAAATAACTTCTGTCAATGAGGAATATTTAAAACGCAAAAAACTTAAAGTTATAACCATAGAAAAAGATGTACAGTGGTTTGACGCAGGTACCCCGGATAATCTTTTAAATTCAGCTTTTGCAGTTAAGGAATATCAGAACAGGAGCGGTGAAATTCTCGCTTGTATTGAAGAAGATGCATACAAAGCAGGATTTATAAACCGTGAAAAACTGATTGAAATTTCCCAAAGTCTAAGCAAAGTGGACTATGGAAAATATATCAGAATGTCTGCTGACAAATAAATCATTAAAAAATAAGGCTCAAAGATTATATCACTTTGAGCCTTATTTTAATTTGGAAATATATATAAAACTTAAAATAGAGCAAAGAAAAAACCCTTGACTTAAAAAATCAAGGGTATAATTTTTCTCAGTTGAAAGAATTAGTTTTCTTCTTTCATCTTAGCGAAACATTCGCTGCAGTAAACTGGCTTTTCACCGTTTGGCTTAAAAGGAACCTTAGCTTCTTTACCACAAGCTGCACAAGTAGCTGTGAAAAGTTCTCTTTCGCCACGTGCGTTTTGTTTACGAGCATTGCGGCAGTTTCTGCATCTTTGGGGTTCGTTTGTGAATCCTTTTTCAGCGTAGAATTCTTGTTCTCCTGCTGTAAATACAAATTCAGCTCCACATTCTTTGCATTTGAGTGTTTTGTCTTCGTACATAATGATATACCTCACTTTGATGTTTTTACCCAGCGAAACCTGGGTTACTTGCCAAAATCGGAATTTACTCAGGTGAACTACTTGGGTTTGGTTATATGAAAAGACCTAATTGTCTTATCATCAAAAATTATTTGTCCGGATTCTTTAATTTGCGCTTTATACGCTGTATTGCGTTATCGGCGGACTTATAAGAGACGGATAGTTCCTTTGCAATATCTTTGCAGGAATGTCCGCCAAGATATAACTTTAGTATATCCTTTTCATAATCAGACAAAACCGAAAAAAATTGCTGCTTGCTTTTTTCAAAGGATTCATTGTCCTCCAGAATTTGCTGAGGATCAAGCTGAAAGGACATTTCTTTGGGCAGTATGTTATCAAAATCATCACCACTAAGGGAGACAAGCTCACCTGTTATGGTATTATTTTTGCCGGAAGCCCTAAGATATGAAATCATGCGGTTATTGATGCAGTGTAGTGCAAAAGTTTTAAACTCAGCATTTTTGTTTTTATCATAATGAATGAAAGCACTGTAAAGTCCCATCATGCCTTCCTGAAG